>JAFPYK010000338.1 GCA_017412265.1 Lachnospiraceae bacterium | reverse complement strand
TCTGATCCTTCAGTCTCCTTACTCTGTACCTCAGGGCCAGATCCACGGTTCCTGGTGGGATATCGCGAAGGTAATCGCGGATGACATCAAGGATGCGAAGGATGACGCGGGTCTGCAGGCTGCTCTGGACAACTATTCCAAGAAGATGAACGAGCTGTTCAACATGGATGATTCCGTGAAGAACGCGTGGACGGTCATCGGTGCGGTCGGCGGTTCCAACTGGGATAAGGATTTCCCGATGAACGAGGTTGACGGCAAGTGGAAACTGGCTGAGCCTATGGAGCTGAAGGCAGGAGATGAGTTCAAGGTTCGTAAGGGCCTGAACTGGGACGACGCTTTCCCGGCAGAGAACTTTGTTGTTGAGGCAGACGGAACCTATACGATCGTTCTGGATCCTGCCACCGGCGAAGTAACTCTGGAGAACTAATCAACTGAATTCGGGATCTTCCGGGCCGGCCGCGCCGGCCCGGGGGATCGCGCTGCGGTTGGGGCATAAGCCCCGGACGTTTTCATATCAGAGAACCTATCTCGAACAGCAAGGGAGGACAATTCTTTGAAACGATACAGTGATCTGGAATTTCTGCGGCTGAGCAAATGGCAGAAGTTCCTCTATCGCCTGGCCAGTTTCTTTGCGGGAATCCCGGTTGCCATTAAGAAATTCTTTGTAGGAATCGGACGTTTCTTCGCGAACATAGGCACTACGATCGGGTCGGAGTTCGCGGATCTGGTAACTACATTCAAGAACGGTGACTGGAAGACCAGAGTCTCATATCTGATTATGGGCTTCGGCAGTGCTGCCCGCGGCCAGTGGCTGAGAGGACTGCTGTTCTTCGTATTCGAGGCCGTATTTATAATCTACATGGTTGTAGCCGGAGGCTACTGGCTCTCCATGCTGCCTTCGCTGGGCAAGGTCGGCCCGGGCGAGGTCTACAATGAGGTGCTGGATACCTATGTGTACCAGTACAATGACAACTCCTTTAAGATTCTGCTCTACGGTGTGCTGACGATCTTCTTCATCATCGCATTTATCTACACCTGGAGGCAGAATATCAAGCAGAACAAGATCGCGGAAGGCATCCTGGCCTCCGGCAAGCCTCTTCGCAGCGGTAAGGACGACTTAAAGTCCATGGTGGACGACCAGTTCCACAAGACGCTGCTGGCCCTGCCTCTGACCGGTATTCTGGTCTTCACGGTTCTGCCCATCGTGTTCATGATCCTGGTGGCGTTTACCAACTATGACGGTACGCATGACGGTTACTACAGCAACCTGTTCACCTGGGTCGGGCTGAAGAACTTCAACACGATGTTAAGCTGGTCCGGCGGCGGCAATGTCTACTCGGCCACTTTCGGCGAGATTCTGACATGGACGCTGATCTGGGCATTCTTTGCCACATTTACCAACTATTTCCTCGGAGTGTTCGTCGCTATGATGATCAACAAGAAGGGGATCAAGTTAAAGAAGGTCTGGAGAACGGTCCTGGTTATGACGATCGCGATCCCGCAGTTCATCTCCCTGCTGTATGTCTCGAAGATGTTCGCGAAGAACGGTATCGTCAACGGCCTTCTGATGAATCTGGGATGGATCAAACAGGCCTTGCCATTCTGGGAAGATCCGACGTGGGCGAGGGTCACGGTCATCCTGGTCAACATCTGGATCGGTATTCCGTATCTGATGCTGATCGCGACCGGTATCCTGATGAATATCCCGGCGGATCTGTACGAATCCTCCCGTATCGACGGAGCAAACCCGTGGCAGCAGTTCACGAAGATCACGCTGCCGTACATGCTCTTTATTACGGGTCCTTATCTCTTAACCAGTTTCACCGGCAACATGAATAACTTCAACGTTATCTATCTGCTGACCGGAGGAGCTCCGACCAACGCGGCGGCATCCTCGGCGGCAGGAACGGCAGGCTACACGAATCTGTTGATCACGTGGCTGTTTAAGATCACCACGGGCGCCGAGGCCCAATACTACCTGGCTTCGGTTGTCGGTATTATGGTCTTCGTGGTGGTCGCCTTGATATCGCTGGTTGTTTACAATGTCCTGCCGTCGATCAAGAATGAGGAGGACTTCCAGTGATGAGTACGAATAATTCTATGAAGCGGTCCATGGGACTGAAGGCCTCCGCGCGCATCAGCAATACGATTATCTATATCGTGCTGATCGCGATGTCCTTCATCTGGCTGATTCCGTTTATCTGCATCGTCCTGCAGTCCTTCCGTGTGGAGTCGACCTGGCAGGTGGGTTATGTCATCCCGCAGAAATGGGGCCTGGACAACTATGTGAAGCTGTTCCATTCAGACTTTACCAGATGGTACCTGAATACCTTTATCATCGCCGTCGTGACGGCGCTTCTGCAGACCGTCATCGTGCTCTGCATGAGCTACACGCTCTCCAGATTCCGGTTTAAGATGCGTAAGGCGCTGATGCAGTTCATGCTGATCCTGGGCATGTTCCCGGGCATGCTGACCATGATCATTCTGTACCGTGTACTGAAGGATCTGGGCATGACCCAGGCGAACGCAGTGCCGGGCCTGATCCTGGTCTATATCGCATCCTCCGGCATGGGCTACTATGTGTCCAAGGGCTTCTTCGACACGATCCCGAAGTCTCTGGATGAAGCGGCCCGGGTGGACGGCGCGACCAGAGCGCAGGTGCTCACGAAGATCATTCTTCCTCTGGCGAAGCCGATCGTCATCTATACCATCTTAACTGCCTTCATGGCACCCTGGGGCGATTTCGTGTTCGCACGGTATATCTCCTTCGGAACGTCAGCAGGCATGAACGTGGCCGTCGGTATGTACAACTGGCTGAACAAAGATATGATCAACAGTTGGTATACGATGTTCTGCGCGGGCGGTGTGATCGTAGCCATCCCCGTGACAATACTGTTCATGTGCCTGCAGAAGTACTACGTCGAAGGTGTAACGGGCGGCGCCGTCAAGGGCTAATCTGATGAAAGGAGTTGAGTATCTATGGCAAATGTAAAATTAACAAATGTAAAAAAGATCTATAGCAGCAATGACGGCACCCACAAAAAAGATTACGTGGTCGCCGTGCATGACTTCAACCTGGATATCAAGGACAAAGAGTTCGTCGTATTCGTCGGCCCTTCGGGCTGCGGCAAGTCCACCACCCTGCGTATGATCGCCGGCCTGGAGGATATCTCCGACGGTACCGTGGAGATCGACGGCGAGGTCGTCAACGACCTGCAGCCGAAGGACAGAAACATCGCCATGGTCTTCCAGAACTACGCTCTGTATCCGCATATGACCGTCTATGACAACATCGCCTTCTCGCTTCGTCTTCAGAAGATGCCGGAGGACGAGATCTATGAGCGTGTCACGAATGCGGCGGAGATCCTGGGTATCACCGAGTATCTGATGAGAAAGCCCAGAGCGCTTTCCGGCGGCCAGAGACAGCGTGTCGCAATCGGCCGTGCGATGGTCCGTGACTCGAAGGTCTTCCTGATGGATGAGCCGCTGTCCAACCTGGACGCGAAGCTCAGAAACCAGATGAGAGCCGAGATCATCCTGCTTCGCCAGAAGCTGAATACGACCTTCGTCTATGTCACCCATGACCAGACCGAGGCTATGACCCTGGGCGACCGGATCGTCATCATGAAGGACGGCTACATCATGCAGGTCGGCTCCCCGACGGAAGTCTTCGAGCGCCCGAAGAACCTGTTTGTCGCAGGCTTCATCGGAGCCCCGCAGATGAACTTCATCGAGTGCGAGCTCACCAGAGAAGGCGGAGAGTACTTCGTCAAGCCGTTCGGCGTCAAGTTCCCGGTTGACGGGGCGAAGGGCCAGGAGCTTAAGAAGGCGAATCCTTCCACCGGCACTATCGTTCTCGGCGTGCGTCCGGAGCATATCGTTCTGACCGATGCCGGCCAGGGCGGAATCCCCTGCACGCTGGAGGTCAACGAGATGATGGGTTCGGAAGTACACCTTCACGTGTACACCGAGGACGGAACGAGACTCGTCGTGCGTGTTCCTACCATGAACCTCTCTCAGGAGCAGAGAGACCACTTAAAGCAGGGCAACAAGGTCTATCTGAAGTTCGAGAGCAAGGTGATGCATTTCTTCAACAAGGAGACCGAGCAGAATCTGATTTATGCTTGAGCTGTGAATGACATGTGATGAACAGGCGGCCTTTCGAGGCCGCCTGTTTTTGATTGGTGTATACTGATTGCCGCGGAATACTATGCGGAACGTAAGGAAAATCATGTCATAGGGAATGTCAGTTTATGTCCATTCTTGGCTCCTGTCCTCCGGGATGCGGTTGGTTCGGGCAAGCAAATAACGAAGGTCTGCTAGCTTCAGATCAAATAAACCAAGGCCCGGCAGATGCCACTCCCAGTTGGGGCTTCCCACCGTGCCGGGGTGATTGATCTGTGCATCGGAGCCGAGGTTTAAGACGTCCGGCAGAGGGATCATGACGAGGTCGCAGATGGAGCGGCAGACGTAGGCCATCATCTTCTCGGAGACCGGATCCCAGAAATATCCGTAGGGGCGGAGTCTTCTGAGATACTCAGATTTGCCGGCGTCGTCCATGCCGGAGTACCAGCCGCGCACGGTGTTGGTGTCGTGGGTGGAACTGTAGATGAGCTGGTGCTTCTTCGGCTCGTCCCAGTTGTTGCAGAGTGTATAAAGGGCGACGTTCATGCCCATGAGCCCGTAGTGATCTAGGAGTTCGAAGAGCTCGGGGCGAAGCTCGCTTCCCAGGTCTTCGGCGATGATGCGAAGATCCGGCAGCTCGGCAAATACATGATCGAACAGGGCGTAGCCGGGGGTCTCGACCCAGCGGCCGCCGCGCGCCGTGGAATCCTCTGCGGGGATCTCCCAGTACGTGTCGAAGGCGCGGAAATGGTCGATCCGCAGGATGTCGTAGAGGGAGGCGCTGTAGCGGAGGCGCTCGGTCCAGAAGAAGAAGTCATTGGCCTGCATATGGTCCCAGTCGTAGAGGGGGTTGCCCCAGCGCTGGCCGTCGTCGGAGAAGCCGTCGGGCGGGCAGCCCGCCACGTGGGTGGGGCGGCCGTCTTCGTCCAGGCGAAACTCCTCGCGGTGCATCCAGACGTCCAGGGAGTCGTGCCCGACGTAGAAGGGGAGATCGCCGAGGATCTCGATGCCGAGGGCGTTGACGTCGGCCTTCAGCGCCTGCCACTGCTTTGCGAACTTGTACTGAACGAAGAGGTGGTAGCGGATGTCTTCTTCCAGGCCGGATACGTCGTACTCGCGGTCCAGGATCCAGTCGCGCTGGGGTGCGGGCCAGTCGAACCAGGAGCGCTCACCGTTGGCTGTTTTGAGCGCGCGGAATACCGCGTAGGGGTAGACCCAGTCCAGATCGAGGAAGTCCTCGTAGTCTTCGGGCAGAGTCTCCTGCGCGTAGAAGGCCTGGGATGCCAGGTGCAGGTAGGCTTCCTTGAAGAGCTTCATCGCCTCGTAGTCGATGCGTTTCGGGTCCTGCCAGAGGAAGCGCTCCGGCTTCTCGGAGAGAAGGCCCTCCTGCCAGAGGAGGTCCAGGCTGATATAATGCTCGTCGCCTGCGAAAGAAGAGAAGGTCTGGTAGGGGGAGTTGCCGAAGCCCACCGGGCCTAAGGGCAGAATCTGCCAGAGGCGGACGCCGGCTTCATCTAACATCGCTGCAAATGCGCGTGCTTCCGCGCCGAAGCTTCCGATGCCTTCGTCGGAGGGCAGGGAGGCGATGGGCATCAGGATGCCTGCGCAGCGCTGAAATTCTCGGTTCACGTCGATTCTCCTTTCCTATGAATGGGGCGGGGCCGGAGGGCCCTGCCGGTGAAAGGTGTTAAATGTATTATAGCACAAAGGAGCGGAAGTGGGAAAGGGCCGGAACGGATCGGGGCAGGAGATTCATTTCCCGGGAATGGAGCTTTGCCGCTTTCTTTTATTTTGAAGTGGCGCATGGTTCTTGCGATGACAGGATTTGTGTGATAAACTAAACTCTGTTTAGTATGCGCATCAGCGCTTCGCAAGAATCTGTAAGGGAGAGAAGAACATGGAAGAAGTTGTCTCCAAAAATTTTATTGAGCAGATCATCGAGAAGGATCTGGCAGAAGGAAAAGTCAAGAAGGTCGTCACCCGGTTCCCTCCGGAGCCGAACGGCTATTTACATATCGGCCACGCGAAGTCGATTCTGTTAAACTACGGCATGGCGCAGAAGTACGGCGGGACGTTTAATCTTCGTTTCGATGATACGAACCCGACGAAGGAGAAGACCGAGTTCGTCGAGTCCATCAAGGAGGACGTCGACTGGGTCGGCGGCAAGTTTGAGGACCGCTGCTATTTCGCGTCGGATTATTTTGACGCGATGTATGAGGGCGCGGTGAAGCTGATCAAGAAGGGCAAGGCATTTGTCTGCGACCTGACGGCTGAGCAGATCCGCGAGTACCGCGGAACGCTGACGGAGCCCGGCAAGGAGAGCCCTTACCGCAACCGCTCGATCGAGGAGAACTTGGACCTCTTCGAGCGCATGAAGAACGGGGAGTTCCCGGACGGCTCGAAGGTGCTGCGCGCGAAGATCGATATGGCTTCGCCCAACATCAATATGCGTGACCCGGTCATCTACCGGATCGCGAGAATGACGCATCACAACACCGGCGACAAATGGTGCATCTACCCGATGTATGACTTCGCGCATCCGATCGAGGACGCGGTGGAGGGCGTGACGCACTCGCTGTGCACGCTGGAGTTTGAGGACCACCGGCCGCTCTACAACTGGGTCGTGCAGGAACTCGAGTATGAGAACCCGCCGCAGCAGATCGAGTTCGCGAAGATGTATCTGACGAACGTCATCACAGGCAAGCGCTACATCAAGCGGCTGGTGGATAACGGCACGGTGGACGGTTGGGATGACCCGAGACTGGTCACGATCGCAGCGCTTCGCCGCCGCGGATTTACACCGGAGAGCCTGAAGCTCTTCATGGAGCTGACCGGTATCTCGAAGGCCAATTCTTCTGTGGATTATGCGATGCTTGAGTACTGCATCCGAGAGGACCTGAAGACCAAGAAGCCGAGAATGCTTGCGGTGTTAAACCCGGTCAAGCTGGTGATCGACAATTATCCGGAAGGGCAGATCGAGTATCTTGACGCGCCGAACAACCTGGAGAATGAGGAGCTCGGAAGCCGTCAGGTTCCGTTCGGAAGAGAACTCTGGATCGAGAGAGAGGACTTCATGATCGAGCCTCCGAAGAAGTATTTCCGCCTCTTCCCGGGCAATGAAGTGCGTCTGATGTACGCTTACTTTGTAAAGTGCACGGGTTATGAGCTGGATGAGAACGGTGAGGTGAGCGTGATTCACTGCACGTACGATCCGGAGACGAAGAGCGGCTCCGGCTTCACCGGACGCAAGGTCAAGGGAACCATCCACTGGGTGGAGGCTTCCACGGCCAAGAAGGTGACCGTGCGGCTGTATGAGAACCTGGTCAATGAGGAGCTCGGCGTGTACAACGAGGACGGTTCGGTGAACTTAAACCCGAATTCTCTCACGGTGCTGGATAACTGCTATGTGGAGCCCTCTCTCGGCGAGGCGAAGGCAGTCGGACATGACATCGATTCGTTCCAGTTCCTGCGCAACGGTTTCTTCTGCGTGGATGGGAAGGACTCGAAGCCCGGCGAGCCGGTGTTCAACCGGATCGTGTCGCTGAAGAGCTCGTACAAGCCGGGAAAGTGAATATAGTTTGAGGCGTGAAAGCCCCGAAGTCTGCCGACTTCGGGGCTTTTGTGGTTTCCGGGGGTAAGAGAGGCGTTGCCTGAGCATTCCGGGGATCGCCCGGGGTAATTTGGGGCAATCAAGCCACGATGAAATACCGAGTTTTCGTCTTTCTAAAGCTTAGACTTTTTCTGAAAAGACTGGTTTGTAACGGGTTGATAAGACAGGTGGGTAGACCTTTATCAAGGAGATAGCCAAGCAGGTTGAGATGGTAGTGGCCGGTCGCTTCCAGCCCTACTTTTACGTTCTGCAGGGAATCTGCCACAGATCTAACCTTTTCGTACAGGTCATCAAACCCATGCTGATTCCGGGCTGGATCCTCTGTTTCTGTGAGAGAAAAACGGTTATTCAGGCAGAAAGAGGTCTTCAGAATATCTTAACTACTTTTTGCTCATTTCACACATTTTTCCGGGAGGCTTTGCTATAATTAACGTGTAGGAAATGACCGTGCTATGTTTGCTGCGAGGGAAGAAACGTGAGAAGAAAACTACGATGGATGGCTCTGCTGGGGCTGTCGATGATTTTGCTGCTTGCCGGATGTCGGGGAACTGCTGATCCGACAGGAGAAGTCATCAGCGACGAAGAGACCACTGCGGAGGAGAGCAGAATCTGGAGTGAGGAAGAGATTGCGGAGGAGGCGGTGTTCGCCTTGATGCTTTCGGAAGATTCAAACAATAGAGAAGAACTCCGTTTTGGAGTTCAGGATACACTGACTCTTCATGGGGTTGCGACAGACCGGCGGTTGCTTGTGTTTCAGGCAGCAGGTGACGCGGAACTTCAGGAGAGACAGCTTCTGGAGGCTGCTGATCAAGAGGCCGACGTTATTTTTTTAGATGCGATTGATGCAGCCGGAATGAAGGGGACTCTGCAGAAGCTGCGTGCTGAGGGAGTCAGGATCGTCATCCTCAATGATGTGGGAACTCCGGAGAATCTGGCGGATGCCTGGGTCTGCAGCGGGACAGAGAAGGCAGGAGAACTCTGTGCGGAGCATCTATCGGTGGCGATCGCGGTAAAAGGTGAGATCGCGTTATTCTTGGATCTGACGTCAGAAGAAGGACGAATCGAGGCAGAAGCATTTGAAAAGAAGCTGGCGGGGGCCTATCCGGATATGGAGGTCTGTCTCAAAGAGACAATGACAGAGGGAGGGACCTCGCAAGAGGAAATGGTTCGAAAGATCGCGGACTTTCTGCATGCGCCGGGGGAAGCAAAGGCGATTTTTGTCAACCGGGCGACGCTTGGTGAGATCTGCCTGCAGGGGCTCAAAGCCGCCGGGAAAGAGGAAACAATCCTTCTTACAAGCTCACAGATCAGCCTGACGATTCGCGATGCGATCATGGAAGGAAAGATGCTGGGAGCTCCGTTTCAGTTCTTTGGTGAGATCGGAATACAGGCAGCGGAACTGGGCGTGAAGCTGCTCTCAGGCAATGGAAACGACAAGAAAACGATCATCGATCCAGTCTGGGCATCGCAAGGAAACACATCCCGTATGGGTGTCGGCGGTGATGCTTACGACGATCTGACGGAGCTGTTGGAGGCAGGGCTGAAGGAATATGAAAAACTGCATCCGGGCGATATCATTTCTCCGGAACGGCTTCGCATCTTCCCGGGCCCTGTGGGCGGAAATGATGTGATGATGTACTTGATTAGCCAGAACCTGGGGCTTACCGTAATCGCCGGGGAAGGCAATACCGCTTCCCTGGTGTTTGAAGGCGGGCTTGGCGATGCGAAAGCAAAGCTTTCTGCGCAGTTGGCAGGGCACAGTTACAACGAAGAGTGGAGCCTGATCGGCGAGGATGTGCCGGAGGCGAGCGAGGAGTTTCGGATGTGCCTTAAGAGAATTGTCTCGTGGAAGCAAACGCATCCGGAGGAGATCGTATATCTGGGGGATGCATCCTGGCTCGTATGCTGCTGCGATGATGAAGAGCTTCGAACGATTTCTTTCAGGCTGTATGAGTCGGAAGGAAAACCGACTGTATGGCTGCAGATCAAGACACCGGAGATTGTTTCCTGGATGGAGAAACAGTTCTTCGGGGGATGTGATGTGACTTATGTGACAGGGACGGGATGTGAGAATCCTCAGAAGAATACCGTTCCGGCTGCGGAGTGGAAGAGCGATGAGAGAACCGCGAAGATCCCGGAGAATATGGACCTTTATCCGGAGGACGAAGTCATTTCTCCGGACGAAGGATTTGCCTGGTTTCGCATCTGGAACCGGAATTCTTTCGCCTATGAGCTGATTGACGGCGGCCGGCTGGAGTGGCTGGACGGGGACGTCTGGCGCGAAGTGCCGGCCAGAGATCAGGCGGAAATTGCGGTGCCTTCGGTGCTTTACAGTGTTCCCGGAGAGGACGTGACGAGATGCCTGATTGATCTGGGCAGATACCGGAATCTATCGAACGGCAGCTATCGGTATGTGTTTGAAGCAAAGAAAGAGGAAGGGACAGAGAAATCTCTTTTGGAAGTCCGGTTTGAGGTCTCTGAGGAAGCGTCTGAGAAGGGTGCAGAGACAGAGAAATTCAGCCGGCTGTACCCGTACCTTTTCGGCATTGCAGCGGATGACAGCCGAATCGCACGAAAACTGCCGGAAGTCCTGGCAGGGTATTATTTCGATGACCAAGGGAAACTGGTTGTGATACTGACTGAGGAAGATACGAAGGTGCAGGGTTTTCTCGAGGAAAAGGCGGGCGGCGAGCTGATCTTTGAGGAAGGGAACTATACAGCCCGCGCCTTGATGGAGTGCAAGGAAACCATTTTTACAAAACTCAGAGAGGTTCCTTTCCGAGAGAGACTCGGCCATGAAATGTACAATGCAATTGAGGATGTCTCGGTCAATTACCGTGAGAATGCAGTGATCGTGACATTCTCCGTGAACAAGACAGAGCTGCAGGAGATGTTCCGGGAGATGGTTGTGGATGCACCGGAAGTGGTATTTCGCGGAATGATTCGCTGACCTGTGCACTGCATTCCTTCGAGCGACAGGAAGAGAAACATCTTCTCTTTCGACGGTTCTTTCGCTATAATGAGGTAGGTTATGCGAAGACCGGTGGTCCTGCCGGTGAATTCAAGGGCACTGTCCGGGCGCAGAGAAAGGCCGTTCCGGTTATGGGGAGTCGAAGATGAAGAGGAGTCAAGGATTGCAGGAGGGGGAGCCAAGCAAGCGCCGGCTTGGAGCCGCGATGGTGCTGGCCTCGTCGATCTGTTTCTCACTCGGGGGATTGCTGATGAAGCTGATTCCCTGGAATCCGCTGGCGATCAACGGGGTACGCAACCTGATTGCGTGCGCGGTGATCGGAGCTTATATCGCGGTGACGAAGCACAGGATGAAGTTTAACGGGACGGTGCTGGTCGGGGCGATCTGCATGGCGGGCGTGACGACGATGTATGCGGTGGCGAATAAGCTGACGACCGCGGGCAATACGATCATCCTGCAGTGCACGGCGCCGATCTGGATCGTGATCTTCGTGTATCTGTTCTTCGGGAAGAAGCCGAACCGCACGGCGCTGATCTGCATCGCGGCCGTACTGATCGGGATTCTCTTCTTCTTCTTTGAGGGGCTGTCTACGGGCAAATGGCTGGGCGACATCATCGCGCTGCTGTCCGGCATCTTCTACGCGGGCGTCTTCATGCTGAACAGCTTCGAGAAGGGGGACGCGCTCTCGTCGGTCTTTTTGGGGCAGCTGGCCTGCGGCCTGTTCTTATCGCCGATGGTCGTGCGGGAGACGGATTTCTCGGCACCTGTGCTCGCGGCGGTACTCGTGCTTGGGACGGTGCAGGTGGGCCTCGCGTACATCTTCTTTACGACAGGCACGAAGTATACGGATCCGGTGACAGCGTCGATCCTGAATGCGGTGGAGCCGATCCTGAATCCGGTCCTGGTGGCTATATTCTACCATGAGGTACTGGGGAGGCTCTCGCTGCTCGGTGCGGTGATCGTCATCTGCGGGGTATTGTATTACAACGTGAAGCAGTCGGCAGGACAGAAGAGGGCGGAAGGAAGAGCAGAACCTTGACAGCGGTTTGGGGGAAATCGGCCGGATTGGCACTTGACATTGCTCCCGCGGTGGTGTAGTCTAATCAAAAGTGAACAAGCACAGGCACTTTTTGTCCTGTGCTTTGTTTATTTCAACACATATCATGACGAGAAAGAGAGGACCAAAGATGGGAAGAATCATCGGCGAGGGAATCACCTTTGATGACGTGCTGCTGGTGCCGGGTTATTCGGAAGTGATCCCGAATCAGGTGGACCTGACGACCAGACTGACCAACAAGATTACTCTGAACATTCCCCTGTTATCTGCCGGCATGGATACCGTGACCGAGCACAGAATGGCCATCGCGATGGCGAGACAGGGAGGCATCGGCGTCATTCACAAGAATATGACGATCGAGCAGCAGGCAGAAGAAGTTGACAAGGTGAAGCGTTCCGAGAATGGCGTTATCACCGATCCGTTCTATCTTTCTCCGGAACATACATTGGCTGACGCAGATGAGCTGATGGCGAAGTTCCGCATTTCCGGCGTACCGATTACCGAGGGCAAGAAGCTGGTGGGCATTCTGACCAACCGGGATCTGAAGTTCGAGACTGATTTTTCCAAGAAGATTAAAGAGTGCATGACGTCGAAGGGACTGATCACGGCTCAGGAGGGGATTACCCTGGAGGAGGCGAAGAAGGTTCTTGCGGCAGCGCGCGTGGAGAAGCTTCCGATCGTGGATTCGGAGGGCAATTTAAAGGGCCTGATCACGATTAAGGATATCGAGAAGCAGATCAAGTACCCGATGTCGGCGAAGGATTCGCAGGGCAGACTTCTGTGCGCCGCGGGCGTCGGCGTGACGGCAAATGTGCTGGAGCGTGTGGACGCACTGGTCAAGGCGAAGGTGGACGCGGTTGTCGTGGACTCTGCGCATGGCCATTCTGCAAATGTGCTCCGCGTGGTGCGCATGGTGAAGGACGCGTTCCCGGATCTGCAGGTCATCGCGGGCAATGTGGCGACCGGCGAGGGAACCAGGGCTCTGATCGAGGCCGGCGCGGACTGCGTCAAGGTCGGTATCGGTCCCGGATCGATCTGCTCGACGCGTGTGGTTGCCGGTATCGGCGTGCCGCAGATTACGGCGGTCATGGACAGCTATGAGGTCGCGAAGCAGTACGACATCCCGATCATCGCGGACGGCGGCATCAAGTTCTCCGGCGATATCACGAAGGCAATTGCAGCCGGCGCTAATACCTGTATGGGTGGTAATATTTTCGCCGGATGCGACGAATCGCCTGGATATTTCGAACTCTACAACGGTAGAAAATATAAGGTCTATCGCGGCATGGGATCCATCTCTGCGATGGAGGCCGGCAGCAAGGACCGTTACTTCCAGACCAACGCGAAGAAGCTGGTTCCGGAAGGCGTGGAAGGCCGCGTCGCTTACAAGGGAACCGTGGAAGATACGATCTTCCAGCTGATGGGCGGCCTGCGCTCCGGCATGGGCTACTGCGGATGCAAGACCATCGAGGAGCTGAAGGAGAACGGAAGATTCGTCAAGATCACCTCCGCATCCCTGAAGGAAAGCCATCCTCACGACATTCAGATCACAAAAGAAGCGCCAAACTACAGTCCCGAGAGAGACTGACGCGATAAGGAAGCCTCAAAGATCGCAGACCAACGGCTCCGTGCTTGCACGAAGAGCCGTTGGTCTGCGATCTTTGCAATGGCGCGCAACGCGCGCCATACGGACGCCGAAGGCGGACGTAGGGCCGTCCGTGGAGTAAAGTTGTGTGAGCGACCTGGCCCGTGCTCGCACGGGGGCCAGGCAGTATGCGATCTTTGCAATGGCGCGCAACGCGCGCCATACGGACGCCGAAGGCGGTCGTAGGGCCGTCCGTGCGAAAAACGCAGAAGCGCGCAACAGCACGCAGCGACGAGCAAGCTCTTACGCATACGGACGCCGAAGGCGGACGTAGGGCTGTCCGTGGAGTAACGCAGGAGCGCGCAACAGCACGCAGCGACGAGCAAGCTCTTACGCATACGGACGCCGAAGGCGGACGTAGGGCCGTCCGTGGGTAAGAGCAAAGCGAGACAGACCTACGGCTTACTGATACATTTGCCAGAAAGGAGTACAGTGGTGGAAGAGAAGAAGAGAAAACTGATCCTCGACGTGGACACCGGTTCGGATGACGCGGTCGCGGTACTGCTCTCAATCTTATCCGGCAGATTTGACGTGCTGGGCATTACGGTGAGCTGGGGCAATTCCGACGTGGAGACGTGCGTGAACAACACGCTTCAGATCGTGGACATGCTGGGAGCGGATATCCCGGTGTTCCAGGGCTGCCCGGGGCCGATGGTGCGTGAGATGACGAAGGGGCGTGTGATGAATCTGCCGCCGAACAAGATCTCCACGACCAAGGACGGGAAGGTCTACACGATGCATCCGAATGTGCTGCCGATTCCGCCTGCGGTGAGCAAGAAGCAGGAACAGCATGCCTGCGCATTTCTCATGGAGGCGATTAAGAAGAGCCCGGAGAAGGTGACGGTCATTCCGACGGCGCCGATGACGAATATCGGCATGGCGCTGCGGATGGATCCTTCGCTGGTGGAGAATATCGAGGAGATCGTGCTGATGGGCGGCGCGGTGCATATGGGCAATGCGTCACCGTCGGCGGAGGCGAATTTCTTCCATGATCCGGAGGCCGCGAAGATTGTGCTGGATTCGGGCGCGAAGATACGGATCGTTCCGCTGAACGCGACGCATTCCGCGGGGCTGTACCGGGAGGACGCCGCGAAGCTGATCGGGCTTGGCACGATGGCGGGCAAGCTGGCCGGGGACCTCGTGAATATGCGGCTTGACAGCAGTGATATCATGGGCTGGCGGTCGGATCAGGGCGAGCCGATCCACGACGCGCTGGCGGTGGCCTGGGCGCTCGACGAGAGCGTGATCGTGGAGTCGCGGGAGGAGAAATGCGACGTCGAGATGAACGGCGGAATCTGTGACGGCACGATGGTGGTGGACCACCGGCGGGGATATGAGTTTGTCCCGAATGCGAGGGTGGCCTACCGGGGCGACCGGAAGCGGTTCATGGAGATCCTCTGCGAGCATTTGTCGAAGGGGCCGAAGGCGGCGGACGTGTGACGTCCGGCGTATTCAGAAATCCTTAAAGACCTGTTCGGGCTGTTGTAAAGATTTGTCTGTTATCATGTTCTCATCATAAGGATGGGAGGAAATATCATGGAGGAACAGACGAGTTTTCGGGAGCGGAGCAGGGCGGAGAGAGCGAGAAGGATCAGCCTGCAGAAGAAGAGAAGGCGTGAGGCGAGGCGGAGAGGACTGCTGATTCTCATCGCGCTGCTGATGGTCTGGGGGATCTCCAGGATCGGAAAGGGCGAGAACGGGAGAAGAGCCGGCGCATCTTCGACTTCTGCGGCTTCTTCGACGGAGAGTGTTTCTACTACAGATGTAGAATCAAGCACAAATGCGGTGTTTGAGACGGATCTGAGTATTGATGAACAGTTTCTGACACCGAATCCGTACTCGAGGCCCGGGACGAAGCTTGAAAATGTGGACCGGATCGTCGTGCACTACGTCGGCAACCCGGGGACGAGCGCTCAGGCCAACCGGGATTATTTCGAGAGGCTGAAGAACGGAGAGGGCAGGTACGCGAGCTCGCATTTTGTGATCGGGCTGGAGGGCGAGATCATCCAGTGCATTCCGCTCACGGAGATCAGCTATGCCTCGAATGACATGAACAGCCGGAGTATTTCGATTGAGTGCTGCCACCCGGAGGAGGACGGCAAGTTCTCGCCGGAGACATACGATGCGCTGGTGCATTTGACAGCGGATTTGTGCAGGGCGTATAATCTGGGTAAGGATCAGGTGATCCGGCATTATGACGTGACAGGCAAGATCTGCCCGAAGTATTTCGTGGAGCATGAGGATGCCTGGGAGACGTTCCTAGGGGACGTGGAGAGGAAGTTAGGCAAATGAATCCATTGTTGTGGCTGCTGCTGGTGGTCGTGATCTCGATCCCGGTGGCTCTGATTTACAATAAGATCGCGGCGAAGGTGACGGGCAAGACGCCGGAGGAGACGGCCAGGATCCAGCTGGAGCGGCTGGCGAACCGGGGTGATTTCAACGGGGCGATCCAGGCAGGCTACAAGCTGGTGGCGATCAATCCGTCGGCGCAGAACCATTATCTGCTGGGGCGCTGCTATGAGCTGAACAAGGAGTTTGACCGCGCGATCGCGTCTTATCTGGACTGTGTGGCTGTGGACCCGGAGTTTTATATGGCCTATAACAACCTGGGCACGGCTTATCTGAACAAGAAGGAAAATGAGAAGGCGCTGGAGGTGCTGGAGCGGGCTTATGTGATCAAGCCGGAGCACCCGTATGTGCCTGCGAACCTGGCTTACACGTATGCGGTGCTGGGTGATACGGAGCGTGCGAAGGATCTTCTGGAGCGCGCGAAGAAGAACGGCTTCGTGGATAAGGGCGATGTGATTGCGAGAAAGATCCGGGAGTGCGAGGCGGCAGCGGAGCACCCGGAGGAGGCGTGAAGAGAGAGCGGGCAGTGGGCCCGCGTACGGCCGGAGTGGCGGATTTTTCGGAGGGGAGCGTGATCAAGAACACGCTCTCTCTTGCGGTTCCGCTGACGATGGCCCAGCTGATCAACCTTCTCTACAACATGGTGGACCGGATGTACATCGGCCGGATCCCGGTAGTGGGCAAGACGGCGCTCACGGGGCTGGGGCTGTGTTTCCCGATCATCACGATGGTGTCGGCCTTCGCGCAGCTCTTCGGCTACGGGGGTTCGCCGCTCTTCTCGATGGAGCGCGGCAAACATCACGAGGAGGAGGCGGGCCGGATCATGGCCAGCTCATTTGCGATGCTGGTGCTTGGCGGCGCGGCGCTGACGGTGATCGGGTTCCTGTTCTATGAGCCGATCTTATATGCGTTCGGGGCGAGCGCGGAGACATTTCCCTACGCGAGGGATTATATCCTGATCTATCTGTTCGGGACGGTCTGCGTGATGATCAGCTTGGGAATGAACGGCTTCATCAACGCGCAGGGCTTCGGCACGACGGGAATGCTCACCGTTGCGCTGGGGGCAGCCGTGAATATCGCTCTGGATCCGCTCTTTATCTTTGTGCTGAAGATGGGGGCAAAGGGCGCGGCGCTCGCGACGGTCCTGTCGCAGTTTCTTTCGATGCTGTGGGTGCTGCGGTTCCTGACCGGGAGGAAGGCGCTGATCCGCCTGGAGAGGCGGTATATGAAGCTTGAGGGGCGTCGGTGCGGCAAGATCATCGCGCTGGGGCTGACCGGCTTCGTGGCGGGATTTACCAATTCCGCGGTGCAGGTGGCCTGCAACGCGAACCTCGCGCGCTACGGCGGGGACCTCTACGTGGGCGTCATGACGATCCTGAATTCGGTGAGGGAGATCATCTCGATGCCGGTGCAGGGGCTGAGCCAGGGCGCGATGCCGGTGATGAGCTACAACTACGGGGCGGAGAAGTACCAGAAGGTGCGGGAATGCATCCGTTTCATCACGGTCGCCTGCGTGGTCTACACGAGCCTGATGTGGGTCCTGCTGGAGCGTTTTCCGGAGTTCTTCATCCGGATCTTCAACAGTGAGCCGGACCTCATCGCGGCGGGCGCGCAGGGCATGCATCTGTACTTCTGGGGCATCTTCATGATGAGCTTCCAGTTCGCGGGACAGAATGTGTTCGTCTCGCTGGGCAAGGCGAAGGAGGCGGTGTTCTTCTCGACCTTCCGCAAGCTGATCATCGTCGTGCCTCTCACGTACCTGCTGCCGAGACTGTGGAACCTGGGCGTGAACGGCGTCTATATCGCGGAGCCGGTCTCGAACTTTGTGGGCGGGGCGGCCTGCTATATTACCATGCTTCTGACGGTCTACCCGGAGCTTCTGGGCAGGGGCCGGGGCAGGAAGGAGAGATCATGAACCATAGCGCATGGGAGAAGCTGGCAAGACGTGTGGATGCGCAGGAGCTGCGCATGGAGAAGCTGAGGGTCTATGAAGGGCAGGACCTGGTCTTCTCCAGAGACTGGAAGGAGGGGGACTTCCCCCGCAACATCTACTCGCACACGAAGACATTTGTCGCAACGCTTCTCGGCAAATATATCGAGGAGGGCGTGATCTCTCTGGAGACGCGTGCGGTGGACCTGCTGCCGGACAAGCTGCCGGAGGGCGGCAATCCTGGGTTTGAGAAGATCCGGCTGAAACATCTGCTGACGATGTCGTCGGGGCTCGGCAAGACGCTGATGGGCGCGCAGAGAAGGGCCGGCACGGGCTTCCCGGACCCGATGAAGTGGCTGTTTGCCCAGCCGGTGAAGGAAGAGCCCGGGACGAACTTCATGTATTCGACGGGGGATTCGATCCTGATGGGACGGATGCTTGAGCGGGCCACGGGGAAGAACCTGGCGGTCCTGATGTATGAGGACCTGCTGCGGCCGATGGGCATCGAGCAGCCGCTCTGGGAGTGCGACGCGCAGGGGCATCCGATCGCAGGCGGCGGGATGCATCTGAAGATCGAAGAGCAGGCGAAGCTCGGCCTCCTGCACCTGGCCGGAGGCAAATGGAACGGCGAGCAGCTCGTCCCGGCTTCCTGGATCCGGGAGATCGGCAGGAAGCGGATCGATACGCCGGCGAAAAATGTGTGGCGCTGCGGCTACGGCTACCAGGTCTGGCTCTGCCCGTACCCGGGGGCTTACCGGGCGGATGGGATGTACGGCCAGATCACCGTGGTGCTGCCGGAGCAGGGCTGGGTGGTCTCTTACCAGTGCCCGGAGGTGGGAGACGACGTCGCGGTCCTCGAGGCGGTGCACGAGGCGATTCTGGAGGCCATCTCCGCCTGAAAAGATTCATAAAAGACAGAGCAGAAGCAGTGGATTCGTCTGGAAAGAGGCGGATTCACTGCTTTCTACATTTATAGAAAAAATAGTCAAAAGTCTTGATTATATCAGGGGTCTTAGTATATTATTATCTTTAGATGATTGTGCAATAAGACGGGGAAAGACACAGATTCAGACACGGAGGCGGATGGGAAACCGCCTTGAAAGGGGAAATCATCATGAGCCGCAGACATCTTACCATACCTCGCCGGGGAGCCAGGATCCTGCTGATCCTTCTTCTCATGGCGGGTGTGTTCCTGATACATGGAGCCGGCGCCCGCGCGGCGGAGCGCACCGGCAGCGTGACCGACGGGCCGCTCAATGTCCGCACCGGTTACGGCACTTCTTATGACAAACTGACGTACAACGGCAGCACAGTGCAGCTGGCGAAGGGCACGAAGGTGACGATTCTCGGCTCGAAGGATGTGAGCGGGACCACCTGGTACCAGATCCGTTTCTCCTACAGCGGGACGACGCTGGAGGGCTATGTCTCCGGCGCGTATATCAAGATCGAGACGCAGGAAGGCACGATCAATGCCGGACCGCTCAACGTCCGCACCGGGTACGGGACCTCGTATGACAAGCTGACGTACAACGGCAGCACGGTGCAGCTGGCGAAGGGCACGAAGGTGACGATCCTGGCTTCCCAGGACGTCAGCGGCACGACCTGGTATGAGATCACATTTACATACAGCGGCGCGACGCTGACCGGATATGTCTCCGGCGACTATGTCACGCTGGGCTCCGGGAGCGACGATCCGGATGACCCGGTCGACCCGGACGTGCCGGAGATCAGCGGCCTCAAGGCAGCCACCGGAGGCAGTGCAGTCAAGGCGGGCAACGTGACCACATATCTGTGGCAGAAGGAGACGGACACCTCGGTCGAGGGCGAGAGCGCGGTCGTGAAGGAAGGACCGCTCAACGTCCGCACCGGTTACGGAACGAGCTATGACCAGCTCACGTACAACGGCGTGAAGGTGAAGCTGTCCGCCGGCGCGCGTGTGACGCTTCTGGAGTCGAAGGACGTCAGCGGCACGACCTGGTATAAGATCTCATTTGCCTATGGGACGACGACCCTGACCGGCTATGTCAGCGGCGCCTACCTGAAGCTGGAGTCCGACTCGGATACCGGGGACGATGAGAGCTTTGAGAAGGAGCTGACGGCACAGGGCTTCCCGGAGAGCTACAAGGAAGGGCTGCGGCTGCTGCACAGCATCCATCCGACCTGGACTTTCCTCGCCTATCAGACCGGTGTGACCTGGTCTGCGGCAGTGAAGGCGGAGAACGTCCCGGGGAAGAACCTGATCCCGAAGACGCGGGATATCTCTTATCTGTCCTTTGCGGAGGGCTGCTATGATTATGCCACGGATAAGCACGTGGTTTTTGACGGAACTACCTGGGTGACGGCCTCGGAGCTGGCCCTGAAATATTATATGGACCCCAGAAACTGGCTGACTGAGAGCTATATCTACCAGTTTGAGACGCTCTCTTATGAGAAGTCGAAGCAGACGGAGGCCGGCGTGGAGAAGATCCTGGCGGGGACTCCATTTGCCAAGAAATCCTTCAGCTATACCTCGGGCGGGTCGACGAAGAGTACGACCTACGCGAAGGCCATCATTGACGCGGCCGCTTACTCCGGCGTGAGCCCTTACCATCTGGCGAGCCGGATCAAGCAGGAGGTCGTGACCGGGAGCAATTCGGTATCCGGTTCGGTCAGCGGCAACTACAGCGGCTATCAGGGGTATTACAACTTTTATAACATCGGGGCGTCTGCGAGCACCGACGGCGGGGCGATCAAGAGCGCGCTGGAGTTCGCGAAGAACGGCACATCCAATGCCACGAACAACGCGTACTACAAGATCCCGTGGGATAATCAGTACGACGCGATCGTGGGCGGAGCGGCCTACATCGGCTCGACCTACATCAACAAGGGTCAGAATACGGTCTACCTGCAGAAGTTCAATGTCACGGGCTACAGCCGCTACGGACATCAGTATATGCAGAATGTCGAGGCGCCTTATTCGGAGGCCTATAAGATGTATTCGGCGTATTCGGCGATGGATGAGATGCCGCTGGTCTTCTCGATTCCGGTGTATGTGAGCCTTCCTTCTTCGACGTGCGCGAAGCCTTCGGGCGTGAAGAACCCGAACAACTGGCTGAAGAGCATTGCGTCTTCCGTCGGGACCATGAGCCCGAAGTTCAGTACGGCAAATGGGCCGGATACGACGTATACGGTGACGGTATCGTCTTCGGTGAGTTCGGTGCAGCTGACCGCGACGCCGGTGGTTTCCGGGGCGACGGTGAGCGGAACCGGGACAATCAAGCTGAGTTCAACGACGACGACGGTGACGATCAAGTGTAAGGCGCTGAACGGAGATGTGAGCGAGTATACGGTGAAGATCGTGAAGAAGTAATTGAGATGTAAATGTGGAGAGAGTCCCTTCTTTCGGGTAAGGAGAAAGCCCGGAAGAAGGGGCTTGTTTTGTTTTGAGGGGGGTGAAGGGGGGAAGACAAGTTGCAGGCACCCGGAGGGGCCTGAAAAGGTCATGAATGGGTGCATGTGCCGGGGCAGGGACTTGCTGCAGGCACCCGGAGGGGCCTGGAAGATTGTCGCAGAAAAAAAGGCCAGGTGAGCGCTGCTCGCCTGGCCTGCAATCATCCCCGGAAATACAAGAAGCCGCTTGCGCGGCTTCTTGTATGATAATAACACTAAGGGAGGGGTTCCCGGTCGCCCGGGTGTCTTAAAGTCTGCTTATCTTTAAGACATCTTTATCATAACAGGCAATCATGAACAAACTGTGTCCGAATTCTAAAGAAAAAATAAGATATTCGTCATGTAAATTCTTAAGACGGACAGAGATTACTCCTCACTGTCGGCAAATTCCTCAAATTCCAGGGAGTCGAGGTATTCGTCGAAGGCTTCGCTTGCGGCGTCATACTCGGCATCGTCCTCGATATTATCGATGCCGGGATTCCCGTCTTCGTCTTCAAGATAGCGATAGAGATAGACTTCTTCCTGGTCTTCTCCCACGGGAAGGAGAGCGATATACTCGCGGCCATCCACCTCAAAGACGCAGATGCTCTCACAGTCAATCTGCGATCCGTCATCAAGTTCCAGGGTTACAATGTATTCATCATCCATGATATATTCCTCCGCCAATGTGGTGTGTTCATTCATCTATGTACAAAACGTTGTGCGAAATCCAAAGAATCATTCTAAAGATCCCGGTGATTCATCCTATTCCGGCAGTTCGTCAAATTCCAGGTCGTCCAGCCATTCGTCGAGGACGTCGGCAGCTTCATCGTACTCGTCTTCGTCCTCAATCATATCAAGGCAGGGCTCTCCGTCCTCATCTTCATCGTAGCGATAGATCAGGACATCCGCCTCTTCATCTTCCGCAGGCTGAAGAGCGATATACTCGCGGTCATTTGCCTCGAAGATCGTGATAATCCTGAAGTCTTCTTCCCCGTCTTCAAATGTCAATGTTACGATAACATCATCATCCATGGTATATACCTCCGCCAAAGGGGTGATTTATTCATCTACAGACTAGCGTATCGCCGGGGAAAATGCAAGAGAAATCAGCAGGGCGTGCAGATTCCCGGTGCGTGGACTTGAAGGCAGGGATCAGATTTGATATACTGAGAGAAACGTATGTTCGATATGGCATGAGCCGGATGCGCCGGAGAAAGGAGGAGAGCCGTGGAGATCAGGGAGACGGAAGTGAAGATTTCTGTGAGAAGCCTGGTGGAGTTTATTCTGCGCCACGGTGACCTCATGGGGGGCGCGGGCCTGCCTTCGGTGGAGGCAATGCAGCTGGGGGCGAGGATTCACCGGAAGCTGCAGCGGCTGGGCGGGCCGGGCTATGAGGCGGAGGTGCCCCTGTCGCATACGACGATCCTGATCCGGGAGGGCAGGACGCTGGCGGTGAAGGTGGACGGCCGGGCGGACGGGATATTTACCGTTCAGGACGGGGAGGAGAAGCTGACCTGGATTGATGAGATCAAGGGGATCTACCAGGAGCTTGGCTCGCTCAGCGAGCCGGAGAGCCTTCACGTGGCGCAGGCGAAGTGCTATGCGTATATGTATGCGCTGGAGAAGGAGCTGCCGAGGATCGGGGTCCGCATCACGTACTGCAATATGGTGTCGGAGGATGTGCGGTATTTTGAGCAGGTCTGTGATTTCGCAGAGCTGTCCGCGTGGTATACGGATCTTCTGGCGGAGTATGGGAAATGGGCTTTCCTGCAGGCGGAATGGAAGGACGGACGCGACGCTTCGATGCGAGAGATGGATTTCCCGTTCGCGTACCGGCCGGGGCAGAAGGAGCTTGCAATGGACGTGTACCGGACGGTACTCAGGGAGAAGAAGCTGTTTCTGCAGGCGCCGACGGGCGTGGGCAAGACGATCTCGACGCTGTTCCCGGTGCTCAAATCGATGGGTGAGGGCCTGACGGAGAAGATCTTCTACCTGACGGCGAAGACGAGCACGCGGCTGGTGGCGGAGGAGACGCTGCGGATGCTGGAAGCGCGGGGGAACCTGGTGCGGTCGGTGAGCCTCACGGCGAAGGATAAGACGTGTGTCCTGGAGAAGCCGGACTGCAATCCGGAGGCGTGCCCGCGGGCAAAGGGGCACTATGACCGGATCAATGACGCGCTCTACGACCTGCTTCAGAAGGAGCAGTTTCTGTCCCGTGAGGTGATCCTCGCTTACGCGCAGAAGCATCAGGTGTGCCCGTTTGAGATGAGCCTGGACCTGTCGCTCTTCGCGGACGTAATCATCGGGGACTATAATTATGTGTTTGACCCGACCGTTTATCTGCGGCGGTTTTTCCAGAATGAGAAGAAGCAGCCGTATGTGCTGCTGGCGGATGAGGCGCACAACCTGCCGGACCGGGCCAGGGAGATGTTCTCCGCGGATCTGTACAAGGAGGATTTCCTTGCGGTGAAGCGGCTGGTCGGCACGGAGGGCAAGCGGCTGTGCCGGGCGCTGGAGCGCTGCAACCGTGACCTGCTCGCGCTGAAGCGGGAGTGCGAGGAGTTCGAGGAGATTGACTCGGTGGGGGCGCTGGAGCTTCATCTGGCGGAGTACCTGGGCGAGTGCCCGGACTTCCTGGATGAGCACCCGCGGTTCCGGGCGGAAGAGGCGTTCATGCAGCTGTTTTTTGACGCGAGGCATTTCCTGGAGATGTGCGGGCTGCTGGATGACCATTATACGATCTATACGGACTATACGTCGGAGGGGCATTTTCACCTGAGGCTGCAGTGCATGGATCCGTCGAAGAATCTGCAGCGGACGTATGAGAAGGTGCGCAGCGCGGTGTTTTTCTCTGCGACGCTGCTGCCTGTGAATTATTATAAGGAGCAGCTGGGCGGAACGGAGGAGGATTACGCGGTGTACGCGCCGTCCCCGTTTGACCCGGCGAGGCGCCTGGTGCTGGGGGCTTCGGATGTGTCGAGCCGCTACAAGGAGCGGGGCGAGGGCATGTACCGGAGGATTCTCGGCTATGTGCGTGAGACGGTCGCGGCGAGGAAGGGCAATTATATGGTCTTCTTCCCGAGCTACCAGATGCTGGAGGAGACGTACGCGCTGGCGGAGGGCGAGCCGTATGAGATCCTGGTGCAGCGGGCGCATATGAAGGAAGAGGAGAAGGAGGAGTTCCTGCGGGCATTTGAGCGTGACCCGGAGGTGACCCGCGTGGGGTTCTGCGTGATGGGCGGGATCTTCGGCGAGGGCATCGACCTGACGGAGGACCGGCTGATCGGGGCGCTGATCGTCGGGACCGGGCTGCCGAAGGTCTGCAATGAGCAGGAGCTTTTCCGCACGTATTATGACCGGATGGGCAAGGACGGATTCGACTACGCCTACCGGTTCCCGGGCATGAATAAGGTCCTGCAGTCGGGCGGGCGTGTGATCCGCACGATGAGGGACCGGGGCGTGATTCTGCTGATGGATGACCGGTTCTTCCAGGCGCGCTACGAGAGTCTCTTCCCGAGGGAGTGGCTGCCGGTGAACCGGGTGCGGCCCGGGGAGCTTACCGAGAGACTGCGGGAGTTCTGGGACCGCAAGGAACCGGAGGAGGATGTGCCGGAGATCCCCGGGGAGGAACAGCCGGAGTAATGGAAGGAGAAACCTGCATCTGCGGACCGAGAGGGCTTGCGGATGAAGGTTTTTTGAATGTCTGCCGCGGAAATGAAAAAGCCGGCGTCCGTAAGACGCCGGCAAGATACATTTGCCTTAGCGGTAGGAGTTGATCTCCTTGCTGTAGTTTTCGACACGGGAGGAGGGCTCATAGTCCTCGGTGCCGAAGAGCTTCTCGTGAAGCTGGATGACGTTCTGGTAGAGGTTCGGGTTCGCGTAGACCACGGAGGCTTTGCCGAGACGGCCGGAAGAGGCGTCGAAGGGGAAGCCTTCGGAGGAAGCGAGAGAGTAGGAGGCAACGCCCGGGATCAGCGCCATGACGTCTGCCAGGCCCATGCTGGTGTAGACGTTCGGGAAGATGCTCTCGGCGACCTTCGCAAGCTTGATGGGGCCTGCCTTCTTGATCTTGTCGAAGAGCTTCTCAAGCACGATGCGCTGACGGCTGGAGCGGGTGAAGTCTCCGCCCGCGGTGGAGCGGATGCGGCAGTAGCCGACCGCCTGCTCGCCGTTGAGGGTCTGCTTGCCGGCCTTGGTGACTTCCTTGTACTCGGTGCCGATCAGCTCCGCTACCTGCGAGCCGAACTTGTTGACGTACTCGACCTCTTCCTCGGAGACGTCAATCTCGACGCCGCCCAGGGCATCGACGATCATCGCCAGGGAGTTGAAGTTGACCGTGATGAACTCGGTGATGTTCAGGTCGAGGGTACGGTTTAACATCTGCACGGAGAGCTCGGGGCCGCCGTAGGCGTAGGCGTGGGTGGCCTTGTCATAGCCGTGCTTCTCGTTGGTGTACATGACCGTGTCGCGGTAGACGGAGACGACGTTGACGTCCTTCGTCTTCTTGTTGATGCTGACGATCATGATGGTATCGCTTCGGGTGTGGTTCTTGATCTCGTCCTGACGGGAGTCCACGCCGAAGAGAGCGATGTTGATATAGCCGCGGTCCATCTTCTTCTCTTCCTCTTCCGGAATGTCGACGATGACGGCGTCGGTGTCGAAATCACTGGTGTCCGCCTGCTGCATGCGGCGGAACTGTAAGTACAGATAACCTGCGGTAAACAGCAGCATAACAATTAATAATCCTAAAATGACGAGTAATACTCGATGTTTTCTTCTGGGTCTGCTCATTGCTTATACATCCTCATTTTTCTTGATATTACAAATACCTAAGATAACATGAAACGGTGAAAATATCCACTGGTAATTTTCTGATGTTTTTCTTAAATCCGTTCAGAACCGGGGCATTTCTTAAATATTTCACAAATAATCCACAAAAAGTTGCTACACTGTGGGCACAGTGATAAGATGTGTAAGGACCGCGAAACGGCCCGCGTAAAGGGGGAGAAGAAGCGTATGAATGACTATTATAATCCTTATGATGACGAGGAGCAGGAGCGGCAGAGGAAGCGCAGACGGACAGTCGGGACTGTGGTTGTGGCGCTCTGCCTGTTTGCGGTGATCGCGGCAACCGCACTTTTGATTAAGACGACGAAGAGTTTTCTCGAGTCCATCAGCGGCACGCAGCGGTCGGAAGTGACGACGCAGGAAGCGGAGGCCGGCACGACGCAGGAGGAGATCACTTCGAAGATCCCCAGCGCGGCCATTCTCCCGGAGGTGCCCGCGGATACGCAGATCATTGCGGATATCGCGGAGCAGGCGCTTCCGTCCATCGTCTCGATCACGAGCCGCATCACGACGACGAGCTATGACTGGTTCGGGCGTCCCTACAGCCAGGAGGGAACGGGCCCAGGCTCCGGGATCATCATCGACCAGACGGATGAGTCCCTGCTGATTCTGACGAATTATCATGTGATCGAGAAGGCGCAGGAGATTACCGTGACCTACGCGGATGACAGTACGTCCGCGGCGGTGGTCAAGGGCGCGGATTCCGACGCGGACCTGGCGGTCCTCTCGGTGGCCCTGACCGATCTGGAAGTGGGCACGATGGAAGCGATCCGTATCGCGCAGATGGG
>JAFPYK010000337.1 GCA_017412265.1 Lachnospiraceae bacterium | reverse complement strand
TTTTTCACACGCCCTCTTTCTCATGCGGGGCCTTGCGTGTGGGAAAAAGATCGCTATCTCACAGCTTTTTTTCTGGGAACTTTTTTTCTGGGAATTTCACGGTTCCTGCACCCGGAAGGGCGAGTGAGGGGTATTATAGTCAGAGGATGTGAAAACCTGCGGCCGGGCTGCGCGGGTTGCGGCAGAAAGGAGTCATGATGAGAAGGGCAGGTATCGTGGTGTTGGTTTTATGTGGACTGATCTGCCTGGCGGGGTGCAGGAAAGAGAAGAAGGAGGCCGGCCGGGAAGTGATCTACATGAAGGCGAACGGGGCCGATATGGTATGGGTGGAAGGAACCGGACCCTGCGTGCTCGCCGGAGTTACGGATGAGCAGAAAGAGATGCTCGCCGGGCGCAAGACCGGGGATGTGCTCCTGGCAGAGATCAGCAAGATAGAGGAGTTATATCCGGGCAACTGCTATGTGGAGAAGCTGGAGTTTGTCCGGGAGGGAAGCGAGGATACGCTGGATGTGAAAGAACTTCAGCATCTGCGTTCTATGGGCTGGTATGTGATCACGGAGGATTACCCGGACGGGCTGCCGCTGTATGATTTTTCGCTGGTGTGGGGCGTGTACGGGATCAGCTCGTATGACAGCTCGGACGGGAAGCTGGTGAAGACGAAGGACGCGACGCATCCGGAGGATTATGTGACGACACATTTGCTCACGGGGGAGGAGAGAAAGGCGGTCTGGACTGCGCTCATGAACATGAATTATGCGTCGCTGCCGAAGGAGTATGACCCGTTTGACGGGCTCCGGTCGGAGCCGAACCAGACCATCGAGCTTGTGCTGACGGTCGAAGGAGAGACTTATGAGATCTATTGCAGGCACATCGCGCTGGGAGATGCTTCGGACGCGCCGGCATCGGGAAAGGATTTCGTGAGAGGGGTCGACGCGATCGTGAAGGTGCTGAGAGATACGGAGGAGTGGACGGCGCGTCCGGATTATGAGTTTTTATACGATTAAATGAATGCCGCAGGCGGGAATGCCTGCGGCAGCTTTGTTCAGGGGAGAGGATTATTGGCGGAAGAGATCCCAGGGGGTGAGCATCCCCAGGAGCTCGCCGGACTCATCGCCGGTCCTGGTGATGAAGATCGCGCCGACACGGCGGTTGCGGTGGCGCCGCTCGAACAATGTGCGGGCCTGCTCGCAGGTGAGCTCCGGTGTCGCGAAGAGGAACTGCTCGATGCGCCGCCTGGAGAGAGGAAGATAATCCTGCAGGTCGCGGACGGTGGTGGAGAGGCTTAAGGAGCCTTCGGGATTCTCCAGCTCCCAGGAGAATATGGTCGAGACGCTGAAGATGCCGGTGACGCGGCGGTTCTGCACGACGGGCACGTGGGAGAAGCCGCGCTTGTCCATGATCTCCATAAGGTCATAGACGTTGCGTGAGCCGTCCGTGACCAGAAGGGAGTCGGCCGGTGTCGCGAAGTCGATGGCTCTCGGGGGCTGATTGATGTGATCGATCATCTCCCGGAGAAAATCGTTGAGCACCGCGGCGGGCTCTGCGACCGGCTCGCCGGAGATGTTCGCATGATGGGAGAGGAGATTGCGGATCTCCCGGCAGACGTCGAGCTTCTCCTTGAAGGGCTGTCCCTCCCTGCTGTTCATATAGTCGAAGACCGGGCTGGCACTCCGGCGGCCCTTCTCCTGGAAGTACCGCTCGAGATCTTCCTCCAGCTCGCGGTAGAGATTTAAGAATTCCTGCGCGCTCATATGGGTTCCCCCTGTGCTTATTTGATGATCTTATTATATCGTTTCCGGGAGAAGAGTTCAACTCGGAGCAATAGGGATATACCATAATATAAATTATATCAACGAAGGGGAGGTGGTTGGAAAAACGGGGGTTCTGAAGGGATAGTGGGAAGAATATCGGACAGAAAAACAGGTAGGATATAACTGTAAACAGAAAACAACAGACATGAAACACAGGAGGCAGTGAGATGAAGGGTTATAACACAGCGAATGGTTACATGGGACTGGTTGGAGGAAGATACATGTTATTTGCCAGCGAGGGCGACTATCTGGAGTTTCTCGCGGATTGAGATCGAGCAGGGCGGCGACGTTCTGTGGGTAAAAAGCCGGGCGCGTACCGGCTTTTTGCGTTTCGGGCAGACAGAGCGGATAAATATACAGAGATCGGGGTGATAAAAAAGGAAATCCTTTTTTGCTGCGAATACTAAGAACAGGAGTGGTTTTGGGTTTGCAGAAAGGACGGTTGTGAATATGAGCGGGACGATCCGAGAGGAACTGGAGCAGAGAGAGCATCAGATTCTCAGCCCCTGGGCATCGTTTTCTGACGAATCGAGGGGACGTGAGCGGCAGGAGGAGCCTTGTGACATCCGGCCCTGCTATCAGAGGGACCGCGACCGGATCGTGCACTGCAAGGCGTTCCGGCGGCTGAAGGATAAGACGCAGGTCTTCCTGGCGCCGGAGGGCGATCATTACCGGACGCGGCTGACACACACGCTGGAGGTCTCGCAGATCGCGAGGACTGTGTCAAAGTGCCTGCATCTGAATGAGGACCTGACGGAGGCGATCGCGCTGGGGCATGACCTGGGGCATACGCCCTTCGGGCACGCGGGCGAGCGGGTGCTCAACCGTGTGTGCAGCGGGGGATTTCATCACTGTGAGCAGAGCGTGCGCGTGGTGGAGCGCCTGGAGAAGGGCGGCCGCGGGCTGAACCTGACCTGGGAGGTCCGTGACGGCATCCTGAATCACAAGACGAGCGGGCAGCCGGCGACCATGGAGGGCAAGGTGGTGCGGCTCGCGGACAAGATCGCGTATGTCAACCATGACATCGACGACGCGATCCGGGGGCATATCCTGACCGAGGCGGAGATCCCGGAGGAGTACGCGGCGGTGCTGGGACACAGCGTGAAGGAGAGGCTCAACACGCTGATCCATGATATGGTGGAGAACAGCACACCGGAGGATATCCGGATGTCGGAGGAGGTCGAGCGCGCAATGTTCGGGCTTAGACATTTCATGTTCGACCACGTCTACACGAATCCGGTGGCCAAGGGCGAGGAGTACAAGGCCGAGGCCATGGTGATGTTTTTATTTGATTATTATTCGGCCCGGCCGGAGCTGATGTCGGAGGAATATCTGCGGATGATCGACGAGGGCGAGAAGCCCGAGCGGGTGATCTGTGACTACATCGCCGGCATGACGGACCGGTTCGCGACCGCGAAGTTTAAGGAATACACCATCCCGGAGTTCTGGGGTGTCTATTGAGGGAGAGCAGAAAGCATGTATTATCCGGAGGAGATTGTGGAGGAGGTCCGCTCGCGCAATGATATCGTGGACGTGATCGCTCCCTATGTGAAGCTGACGAAGCGGGGCAGCAGCTATATGGGGCTGTGCCCGTTTCACGGCGAGAAGACACCCTCCTTCTCGGTGAGCCGCACGCGGCAGACGTATCACTGCTTCGGCTGCGGCAAGGGGGGCAATGTCTATACCTTCCTGATGGAGTATGAGAACATTACATTCCCGGAGGCGCTGAGGAGCCTGGCGGAGCGCGCGGGGGTGCGGCTGCCTCAGGAGGAGGAGAGCCCGGAGGCGAAGGCCCGCTCGGATAAGCGGACACGGCTCCTGGCGATGTACAAGGAGGCCGCGACTTATTACTTCTACCAGCTGACGAAGGAGAGCGGGGCGCCGGCGTACCGGTATTTCCGCGGAAGAGGGCTGACGGATGAGACGATCCGGAAGTTCGGGCTGGGCTACTCGGGCAAGAGCGGCAAGGAGCTCTATCCGTACCTGAAGGAGAAGGGGTATTCGGACGAGCTGCTGCGGGAGTCGGGCCTGGTGACGTTCGACGAGAAGCGGGGCGTGTATGACAAGTTCTGGAACCGGGCGATGTTCCCGATCATGGATGCCAACGGCAAGGTGATCGGCTTCGGCGGACGGGTGCTGGGCGACGGGCTTCCGAAGTATCTGAACTCGCCGGAGACGATGATATTCGACAAGAGTAGAACGCTGTATGGACTGCATGTTGCGAAGCAGTCGCGGAAGAATTATATGATTCTCTGCGAGGGCTATATGGACGTGATCGCCATGCATCAGGCCGGATTCACGATGGCCGTGGCCTCGCTGGGGACGGCCTTGACGGAGAGGCACGCGAGCCTCCTCAAGCGCTATGTGGACCAGGTGGTGCTCTGCTATGATTCGGACGGCGCGGGCGTGAAGGCGGCCATGCGGGCGATCCCGATGCTGAGAGACGCCGGGATTCGGACGCGGGTGCTCAACCTGGAGCCGTACAAGGACCCGGACGAGTTCATCAAGGCCCTGGGACAGGAGGCATTTGAGAAGAGGCTCGAGGAGGCGGAGAACAGTTTTTATTTTGAGATCCGGGTGCTGCAGAGGGACTTCAACCTCGCGGATCCGGAGGAGAAGACGAGGTTCTTCCGGGCGGTGTCGAGGAAGCTCCTGATCTTCAGCGATGACCTGGAGAGGAACAATTACATCGAGGCGCTGGCGGCGAAGTACCAGATCCGGGCGGCCGATCTTCGGCGGATGGTCAACAGCCAGGGAAATGACGCGGAGAAGGTGCGCCGGGAACAGAGGGCAGCCTACACTCAGGAGCCGGTGCCTGTCGGGGAGCCGGTGCTGGTGAAGCGAGGTCCCAGGGCCTCGAAGGAGGACGGCCTGACGGGGGCGCAGAAGATCCTGCTGACGACGCTTGCGGCGCAGCCGTCCCTGATCCCGAAGCTTGAGGGGAAGCTGGGGCCGGAGGATTTTGAGGATCCGCTCTTCTGCCAGGTTGCCAGAAGAATCTATGATGAGTATGAGAGCGGGGGCACGGTGATGCCGGCACGCATCATCAATACATTTACCGACAAGGACGAGCAGAGCGCGGCTGCGGACGTCCTCTCCGGGGACCTGCCGGAGAGCTCCGGGCATGTGGAGAGAGAACGCGCGTTTAATGAGGCTCTGCGGCGGCTGATGCGCCGGCGCATCGACAATGCGCTGGCGGCGGAGACGGATTTTGCGAAGATCCGGGAGCTTGCGGCGCAGAAGAAGGAATGTGAAAACCTCTGGATCGAACTGGAGATGTCCGATTACGGAGATTGAGAAAGGAGTCACCGGTATGGAAGAGAACATGAATGCATTTGCAAAGCAGATGGCAGATCTGATGGAGATGGCGCATAAGAAGAAAAATGTGCTGGAAGTGGATGAGATTCAGGAGTTTTTCGGCGACCGGGAGCTGACTCCCGATCAGCTGGAGCATATCATCGATTACCTCGAGAATAATGAGGTGGATGTGCTGCAGATTCCGGAGGGGGAGGACATCGACGCCACGGAGAACCTGGATGACCTGGAGGACCTGGAGGATCTGGACGAGCCGGATATGAGCGCGCTGGAGGCCGAGGAGGAGAACTTAGACCTCGAGCTTACCGTGCCGGACGGCGTGAGCCTGGAGGACCCGGTACGTATGTATCTGAAGGAGATCGGCAAGGTACCGCTGCTCTCGGCGGAGGAGGAGATTGAGCTCGCGCAGAAGATGGAGGACGGCGACGAGGCGGCCAAGAAGAAGCTCGCGGAGGCGAACCTCCGTCTGGTGGTGAGCATCGCCAAGCGTTACGTCGGGCGCGGCATGCTCTTCCTGGACCTGATCCAGGAGGGCAACCTCGGCCTGATCAAGGCGGTCGAGAAGTTCGATTACCGGAAGGGCTACAAGTTCAGTACCTACGCGACGTGGTGGATCCGCTAGGCGATCACGAGAGCGATCGCGGACCAGGCGAGGACGATCCGGATCCCGGTCCATATGGTGGAGACGATCAACAAGCTGATCCGCGTGCAGCGGCAGCTCCTGCAGGAGCTGGGGCGCGAGCCGTCGGCGGAGGAGATCTCGAGAGAGCTGGGCATCCCGGTGGAGCGTGTGCGTGAGATTCAGAAGATCTCGCAGGAGCCGGTGTCGCTGGAGACGCCGATCGGCGAGGAGGAGGATTCCCACCTCGGCGATTTCATCCAGGACGAGAGTGTGCCGGTGCCCGCGGAGGCGGCTTCCTTCACGCTGCTGCGCGAGCAGCTGGATGAGGTGCTCGGCACACTGACCGACCGGGAGCAGAAGGTGCTGCGGCTGCGCTTCGGCCTGGACGACGGGCGCGCAAGGACGCT
>JAFPYK010000336.1 GCA_017412265.1 Lachnospiraceae bacterium | reverse complement strand
TAACGCCATCGGCTTGCCCATAATTCCCATTCCTATAAATCCGACTTTCATATGCAGATACCTCCTTCTCTTCTTGATCATAGTATAGGGGAGTCTGCCGGAGAAGTATATTTGCCTTTTCGTCAATATGTCTTGAAATTAGCCAAGGGGATGGTAAACTGGAGATAAGATGACGAGAGGAGGAACGGGGCTTATGTCGCTGATGGAACTGCCGCTTGGCGAGCGTCTGAGGATTCTTCAGGAGCTGTTATCCTGCACGGGAAGGATGTATGGATGGTGTTATGACGCGCAGGGGGAGCTGATCGGGACCAACTGCCCGGACACGGTGCTGGACAAGGTCTTTCGGTCGACCGGGTGCATGGAGGCGGTGCAGAATCATGTGAAGGAACACAGGGAACCTCTGGTGCTGAGCATCCCTCAGGGGCTGAGTTGGAGCGCCGCCTTCGAGTATGAGGAGCAGGTGCTCCGGAGGATCCATGTGTTTGGCCCGATCACGACGGTGGAGCTCTCGCCCGTAGCGATCAGCCGGGCGATCCAGAACGATTCGATCCCGCAGAGATGGCGGCCGAAGCTGAACAAGGTCCTGGAGCGGATCCCGGTGGTCTCCACGATCGATTTCTTCCGGTACACGCTGATGCTGCACTATGTGGTCACCGGCGAGAAGCTGACGAATGCGGATATCGTGTTTTATGAGCCTGCGGTCCGGCGCGAAGGAAAGGAGCCGGCACCCAAAAAGGACCGGATGAATACGTACATGAGGGAGCGGGCCCTGATGCGCATGGTCAGTGAAGGGGACCTGAATTACCGGTCGGTCCTGCAGGAGGCGGCTTCGGTCAGCCGGGGTGTGCATATGGGCAAGATGGGGTCGCTTGAGCAGGTGCGCATCTCGCAGATCGTATTTATCTCGCTGTGCACGCGGGCGGCGATCGAGGGAGGTATCTCGCCGGAGGTGGCGTACTCCCGCGGCGACGCATATATCCAGGACATCATGGACTGCCGGACCGTGGCGGATGCGGCGCACATCGGCCACACGATGTTCGATGACTTCATTCAGCTCGTCCATAAGAACCGCTCGAACCCGGAGTATTCTCCGCAGATCCAGAGCTGCTGCGACTATATCGAGCTGCATGTAGAGGATAAGCTGACGCTGGGCGAGATCGCGAGCCGTATCGGCTATGCGGATTATTATCTGTCACGAAAGTTTAAGACGGAGACCGGCGTGAGCATCAACGATTATATTAAAAATGCAAAGGTGGAGCGGGCGAAGTCTCTGCTCCTGGCCACGAACCTGAGCATCCAGGAGATCTGTGACAGGCTCCACTTCGGGTCGCGAAGCTTCTTCGCGGAGACATTTAAGGAGATCGCGGGGATCTCGCCGGCGGCGTTCCGGCAGGCGAACCAGAAACTGTGAAAACAAAATCGGCTCCCGGCATGACTGCCGGAAGCCGGTTTTTATATATATGCTTTACCCTTTTTGCTTTGCCTTTTTCGCCGCTTTTTTCGCGTCTTTTTTGGCTTTCTTGTCGAGATACTTCTGGTTCTCGGTATCGAAGTCCAGACCCTTCTTCTGGCAGTGCTCTCTCAGCTCTCTGATGCGGGCTTCCTCCGCTTCCTTCTGCTGCTGGGCGATCTCGGCTCTCATCATCTCTTCATGAGAGACGTAAGGGATTCCCTTTGCTTCGCACTCGGCCTTCTTGCGGTCGATCAGCGCCTTCGTTACCTCAGGCATACGCTTGTCGATGTCAAAGAAGAACAGGAAGAGCACCAGGAACAGCAGGGCAGTCAGTGCGATGGCACCCTGGTAGGAGAAGTTGATCCAGGTGGTGGCTGCAGCGGGCTGATCCGCGAAGGTTTCGATCGTGCGGCCGTTCTTCTCGATGGTGCCGATCTGCTCGGGAGTTGCGTACTTGGAGAGCATCAGGCCCAGGTTGAAGAGGCCCTGGCCGATACCGTTGGCCAGAGAGTGCATGAAGCCGACGAGCGCGGCGGTCAGACCCTCGACACGGACCTTCTGGCTGTATTCCACATGGTCGATGGCGTCACCGGTGAAGCTCATCATCGTGTAGACGTAGAACATGGCACCGATACCGCCTAAGCCGGTACCTGCGTATACAGGCATCGTGCTTCCTGCGCCGAAGAAGGCGAGGACTGCGCCGACAAATGCGATGACCGAGCCGATGATGATCATCTTGCTGCGGCCGAATTTCTTGATGAGCGGCAGCACGACGAAGAGCATCGGGCCCATGGGAGCCATGGCGATCATCGTGAAGCGGGCCTGGATGGCAGCGGCTTCGCCATAAGCGTTGCCTGCGACGACCCAGCCGGCATAGTAGATCTGGGAGACACCCTTGAGGGCGTTCAGTACCTGATAGATGAAGATCAGGACGATGAACATGATCCAGTATTTATCCTTCAGGCAGGCCTTGAGCTGCGTGCCGAAGCTGGCTTCCTTGATGCCGGCCTGGTCGCCGGTCACCTCTGTGGTGCGGCGCTCTTCGGTGATACGCTCACGGGTGTAGAAGTACTGGATGAAGGTCAGAGGCACGGCGATGGCGCACATGACGGCGAGAGATACCAGATAGCCCTGCTTGTCGCCGCCCACGCTGTGGGAGATCGTGGACAGGATCGTCGGGAACAGGATGGAGATGATGCCGGTGCCGATGTTCTTGGTGAC
>JAFPYK010000335.1 GCA_017412265.1 Lachnospiraceae bacterium | reverse complement strand
GGATTTGCGACGCCGAACATGCTGATCGGCTGGCTGGTTGTGCTTATTGTGGCTCTGGTCCTGCATAAGACGCGGTTCGGTCAGTATACATACGCAGTCGGTTCCAACCGTGAAGCCCTGCAGAGATCCGGTGTCAGTGCGGACCGCCAGATCATCAAGCTGTACATGATTGAAGGCTTCCTGGGCGCGTTATCCGGCCTGCTGCTGGTCTTCCGGTACTGCTCGGCTAACCCGAATACCGGACAGACGACTCAGCTGACCGCCATTGCGGCGGCTGCCATCGGCGGTGTGTCGAACCGAGGCGGTACCGGAAGAGCCGAGGGTGTTCTGGTCGGCGCGCTGATCATCTCGGTGCTGATGACCGGCCTGGTCCTGATCAATGTGCCCAGCTACTGGCAGCAGGTGGCTGTCGGTATCATGATCATCATGTCGGTCTACATGGATCAGTTCTCGACGAGATCTCAGCTGAAATAATTTGTGCTTATTCGGGGAGAGGACCCCGATGATGGGTCTGAAAAGACCTCACATAAAGGAAAAAGAATGGAGGAAAATGAAGATGAAGAAGAGACTGCTGGCAATCTTACTTATCGTCGTGATGGCGGTTTCTCTGACTGCATGCGGATCCAGCGGCGGAGAGACAACAACGAAAGCTCCTGAGACGACGACAAAGGCTCCGGAGACGACAACGAAAGCTCCTGAGACCACTACGGCAAAACCGGAAGACACAACAACTTCCGGTGGTTCCGGCGGCATCGGCAAAGATGTCAAGGACATCAAGCTGGCATTCTGTATCAACAACATGGCTGACGCATTCCCGATCACGATTCTGCGCGGCGTAAAGGACTGCATCAAGGACTATGGTATTCCGGAAGAGAACCTGATCTATCAGGGATCTCCTGTGTCTGACTTCACACAGCAGACGACCATCCTTGAGAACATGCTGATCGGTACCGACGTGGACGGCCTTCTGATCATCCCGACCGGCGGCGACAACATGCTGATCCCGATCCAGGAAGCGATTGAGACCTACAACATTCCTGTTGTCACGATGGACCAGGGCATCACCGATGAGAATTCGTTCATTGCCCATGTATCTTCGGATAACTACATCGGCGGCCAGATGGCAGCGGAAGCACTGGATACCCTGATCAAGGAAGCCGGCGCGAAGAGCATGAGAGTTGCGACCATCGGCTCCAACCCTGCAGCGGACTCCAACCAGAACCGTCTTGCCGGATGGCGTGACCGTATCAAAGAGCTGGGCTACACCGTTGTATCTGAGCAGTGGTGCTTAAATGATCCTTCGACCGCAGCTACCCAGACGCAGCAGATTCTGCTTACCTTCGACGACCTTGCAGGTATGTTCGGCGGCAACCTCTTCTGCTCGCAGGGTATCTCCAACGCGCTGTCCTCTGACGGTGTGAAGCTGCCTCTGGTATGTTTCGATGCCGGCGCTGGCCAGGTTGAAGCTCTGCGCAACAAGGAAGTCGATGCTCTGATCGTCCAGAAGCCTTACCTGATCGGTTATGAGGCAACCAGAATGATGATCGAGTACCTGGTGAACGGAACCGTTCCGGAGAAGTACACCAGACTGGAGCCTTGCATTGCGTACTATGATGATCTGGAGAATCCGGAGATCAACAAGTATTTCTACGATGTAGTTGAGTAAAGACGTCATAGGATTCACGTGTTTTGTCTTTTTCTACTTACCCAAGAAGGTCCGGCATGCCAGTGCCGGACCCTCTGCTTTCGCACGAGGCTTTTGGCCGGAAATGAATGATCCGGCCGGAAAGGCGTATGTGAGCTTATGAATATTACGGTAGCACTTGATATCGGCAATTCCGGCGGGAAAGTGCTTGCTGCCACCATGGATAACGGACATCTGGAGATCCTGGAAGAACGCACGATACCGAACGTCTTCGTGAATATCAACGGTTTCCTCTACTGGGACCTGTTCCGCATCTTCCGGGATCTGAAGGAAGCCATGAAGGAGTATTCCAGATTGGGCGACGTGATCTCCATCGGGATCGACGGGACCTGCGGATCTTACGGGTACATCAACAAGAACGGGCGGCTGGCCGGGCAGGTGTCCTCGTCCAGGGACCAGAGATTTGCCGACTGGCAGAAGGTGACGGAGCAAAAGATCGATCTGCGAAGCCTCTATGACCGGACCGGGGTCTATCCGATGGGGTCAAATGTGATCTGTAAGATTCTGTGCGATCTCGCACACGGGGACCTGGTTCCCGGCATGGATGTCACGTTCGCACAGCTGTCGCTGATGCTGCAGTATTTCCTCACTGGGGAGATCTCTGTGGAGCGTTCCATGGCAGGCGCGTCGGTGCTGATGGACCGGGAGTTTCACGACTGGAATTATCCTCTGCTGGAGGAACTGGGCATCCCAGTGTCGATCCTCCCGCGGATCGCAGAGCCGGGAGAGTGGGGGAGCCTGTTACGAAAAGAGGTCGCGGAGGAGACGAACTGCCCGAACTGCAGGTTTGTCCACACGGTGGAGTTTGACTCGTCGACGGCAGCGGTGTCTGCGCCGGGACTGGATTATGACCAGATCTATCTGTCGATGGGCACCACAATCAATCCCGGCGTGGAGCGAAAGGCCCCGCTGATCAATGATCTTGCGTGGGAATTCCGGTACAAGAACGTCCCGATCTGGGAGGAGAGCTATCTGCTGCTGTCGGATGTTCCCGGATTCTTCCTTCTGTCGGAATGCCTCTCGGCGTGGAAGAAGGAGATTCCTGACCTGGATTACGGAGACCTGATCCTGCTGGCAGAGAAGTGTGAAACGCACGCATTTCTCCCGATCTTTGACCGGCGGCTGATGGTAAAGCAGCCGGATATGCCGGAGCAGGTGAGGGCAATCTGCCGGGAGACCGGGCAGGAGGTTCCGGAGACGATCGGAGAAGTGACCCGGGTGATTCTGGAGTCTTATGCGGCTACGATCGCCTGGTCGGTCGGGAAGCTGTGCAGGATCACAGGCCGGGATGACTACACGTGCATCACCGCGATCTCTGGAGGAAGCAGAAACGCGCTGCTGTGCCAGATGATCGCGGATGCGAGCGGGTACATCGTGAGAGCCGGAGACCCGAAAGCCACCTGCCTGGGCAACCTTCTCGTGCAGTTCTACGCGCAAGGGAAACTCGCGTCCCTGAAGCAGATGCGCGAGGAAGCCGCGAGGATCTGTCCGATGAAGGAATATGAGCCGAGGGAAAACGAACATCTGCAGAAGGGGCTTGCGTATCTGACAGAAAACGGATTTCTGAAAAAGTAACACCGAAGAAAGAAACAGGAGGCAAATGTTTCAATGAGTGATTTGGGAAAAGTATATGAGTCCTCTGCGGCATTTGCGCAGACGGATATCTGGACCGATTCATTTACTGTGCAGGACCATGTCTATGGCCTGGAGCACGGCAGTGTCGGCATCACATCGAGCCCGACATGGGTCTCGGACATGCTGAATGAGGAGCTGGAGGAACTGACACCGGTGATCCGGAGGCTGATCCGTGAGAATCCATCGATGAATGAGCAGGAGATACTCTGGAAACTGACGCTGGACCTGGCGGCGGAGCGCAGCAAGATCATGCGGCCGCTCTTCGACCGGGAGGGACCTTCCAAGGGCCGTTTCTCCGTGCAGGTACCGATCTACGAGTACCGCAACGCGGAACGGATGGTAGAGGCCGCTCTGCAGGTTCACGCACTGGCACCGAATATGCAGGTGAAAATCCCTTCCACAACTGCCGGCCTTGCCGCAATCGAGGAAGCAATCTACCGGGGCGTCAGCGTGATGGCGACCTCCTGCGTCAGTGTATCGCAGGCGATTGAAGTCGGAGAGGCTGTGGAACGCGCGCTGAACCGAAGGGTGCAGGAAGGGCTGCCGATCGACCAGATTCACCCGGTGGTGGCACTTCTCCTGGGAGTTCAGGATGAATGGCTCTCTGCCTATGCGGACAAATCCGGCATCTGCCTCGATCCGGATGCGTGCAACTGGGCGGGCGTTGCGGTCGCGAAGAAAACCTATAAGATCTATCAGGAGAAAGGATATCGGACGAGAATTCTGATTGCCTGGTACCGGAATCTGCACCACTGGAAAGAGTTCATCGGCGGGGACCTGATCATGACGATCCCGGCCGGGTGGCAGAAGCGCTACGCCTGCATGGACCTGGAGATCCGGGACTATATGTCAGACCCGGTGGATCCGGAGATCCTCCGGTGGCTGAACAAGCTGGAGCCGTTCCGGCGGGGCTATGAAGAAGGTGCGCTGAAGGTGGAGGATTTCGAGACATTTGAGCCGGTCATCTGTGTTCTGCGCCGGTTTATCGAAGTCTATCAGCGAGCGGTGTTCCAGGTGAGGGATATTATGATTCCGGATCCGAAGAAATGAGCCTGAGAGGATAAGAAACAGGGGATTGCAGGAACACAAAAACAGGGCTGCCCGTGGGAGACCTCCGAAATGACAAGGAGGAATCTCACGGGCAGCCCTGTTTTTATTATTTCGTTACTCAACGTTTCACTTCGATCAGCCGCACATTTTCCTTGTAGACCGATTTGTTCTGCCACTTGGGCACTTCATCGGTGATCAGATAATCGATCACACCGTGGAAGGGGGCAAACCGCCCCATGAAGCTCTCCCCGAACTTGGAGTGGTCAGCGAGGATGATGCGCTGCTTGGCGCTTTCCAACATGCACTGCTTGATCTCTGCGTCTTCCATGACCGGAACAGAGTAGCCGAACTTCGGGTCCACACCGTTGGCGCCCAGGAAGCATTTGTCGACCCGGATCCGAGAGAGGGCATTGCGGGCAACAAGCCCGAAGGAGAAGCCCATGATGTGATCGATCTCGCCTCCCAGATGGATGATCCGGAGGTTCTTTTTGCCGAGCAAGGCGTTCGCGAGCAGGATACTGTTCGTGATGACCGTGAGATTCTGATAATCCTTCTCGCCGATCAGCAGACCAAGCTGGTGGACGGTCGTCGAGGCGTCCATCAGGATGGTGTCATTATCGTTGATCATGGGCAGAGCCTCTTGGGCAATGGCCATCTTCTCTT
>JAFPYK010000334.1 GCA_017412265.1 Lachnospiraceae bacterium | reverse complement strand
CACGGCGGTCCAGGAGGAGAAAACGGTTCTTGCTCCTGAGAGGATCCGCCCGAAGCGGAGGAAATGGCTGGCGGCCGGCGGGCTGCTGGCGATTGCGGTGATTCTTGCGATTCTTCTGTGGCCGAAGACGAAGACCTATGACGACCAGGGAAGCGCGGAGCTGGTGTACTCTTCCGGCGGGGAGAGCTGGCACCTGGTGCTTCGCAATTCGGCTTCGGATTTCTTCCACTGGCGGGACCCGATGCCGGTCTACCAGAGGCGGGTAAAGCCCGGTGTGCAGGCGGCCATCCCGCTGCAGCTTTATGTCTACCGCGAGTCGGACGGTGAAGACGCCGCGGAGGAGTTCCTGGAGCTTGCAGCAGCGCACACGGTCATAGCGGAGGCGGTCGGAGACTGTGCGGCAGCGGACGTGAGCCAGCCGCACTATAACGACGGATTTCCGAAGGCGATGCTCACGTCGGATATTGTCTTCACGTCGGAATGCCGGGAGAATCTGGCCACATGGACGGTCACGATGAAGAACGGGGACACGCTTCTGCTTCACACGAAGATCCAGATCGACCTGTTCAACCTGGTGACGATCACCGCGGCGGACATGCCGCTGGGACCCGCGGAAGAGGTGCAGGAAGCCATCAACTGGGCCGCCCGGGAGTATGACAGCGAGAGCCTGGTGACTCTGCAGCTGGAGCCGGTGACCTATGAAGGCGACATCGTGATCAGGGACCGGAGTGTGGACCTGATCGGAAGCCAGGGAAACGGGCAGAAGACCCGGATCGAGGGGACGGTCACGGTCAATACCCAGGATGCCCTCGCCAGCCAGCTGCAGTATATCGAATTTGTCGGGAGCAGAAGGAAGGCCGGGGTGATTGCAAACAGCCGTGTTTCGATCTATGACGATATCTTTACCGAGTGCGAAACCGGTATCGACGGCAGAGACGGGAGCTGGCCGGTTGTCTTCACCAGCGAGTTCCGCGGCTGCGGTACCGGGCTTCGGATCGACAGTTCCTCCGCGGACGCGAAGAGCGCGCTGTTCCAGGGCAATTCATTTGTCGAAAATGAGACGGGCGTGCAGCTGGTGCGGATGCCGGGCCAGGAGACGCTGTATTTCATCGACTGTATCTTCGAGGGAAACGGGACCGATATCGATAATCAGGCGGGCAACCAGATTCTCACAGAATGGTAAATCCTAAGCAGGCTGTTAATGTTTTCCGGACGGTTTTTCGGTACAATGAAATCAAATGACCGAAAGGATCCGGAGATAATGAAGGACGAGAAGGATAAGAACCGCATGGCGAGAAAACAGACGACAGAGATGGAGAAGGAACTCTCGAAATCGATGGAGCTGGGGACATTTCTGAATGAGCATAAGGAGACGTTTATCTCGTATGAGGTCGCGGATGTGCTGAATGAGGTGCTCCAGAAGAAGAAGGTCACGAAGGCGGAGGCCGCGCGGCGGGCGCAGATGAGCGATATCTATCTGTTCCAGATCGTTGGGGGGCGGCGGAGACCGTCCAGAGACCGGATGATCTGCATCTGTGTCGGGCTCGGGTGTTCGCTGGAGGAGACGAGAGACGTGCTCAGGAAGTGCAGGTTCGCGGACTTGTACGCGAGGGACCGCAGGGACGCGGTGATTATGTTCGCGCTGGAGCACGGGTGGGGGCTGGAGAAGCTCAATGATGCCTTGTATGAGGCGGATGAGGAGACGCTGGTGTAAGAGCGTCATGTCTTTTCTCCTCGCCTGGGGACGGCTCGTCGAAAAGCACATGACGCTTTCGCAGTCTTGCTAGTCTAGGATTCGCCTGCCATACTCCCTGGCTCTGTGATTCGAGGAGGGGAGGATTGAAATGGCTAAAATTGAAGCGGTGCGTATGCGGCTTTGGGACGCTGCTTAAGTGATCATAAGGTCTGATGTACTGTGATGCAGTACATCAGATCTTCTTTTTGTATATCGACTGCGTCCCGCACCAGCTAAGTGCCGGCACTCGGT
>JAFPYK010000333.1 GCA_017412265.1 Lachnospiraceae bacterium | reverse complement strand
CGGCGTGGAGCTGGATCCGGTGACGATGCAGCCGGCCGGGGAGAAGAAGGAGCTGATCTTCGGGCGTCCGCACGAGATCGGCTACGAGCGGATCGGGGAAAATAACACGACGCTCCCGGCCTCCGAGGAAGAGGTGGAGGCGAAGTACCAGGCATTTGTCGGGAACGGCCCGGTACCTGAGAGCCAGCTTCCGGCAGAGATCAGGGCGCTGATCCGCGGGATGTTCACCAACCGGCCCTACATCGAGGGCGCGTGGATGGACAAGCAGAACGGGAAATATTATCTGCAGTACGCCGCGCCGGGCACGCAGTACAACACGTACTCGGACGGGGTGTATGTAGGCGAGAGCCCCCTGGGACCGTTCCGGCTGGCTGAGAACAATCCGTATTCCTACAAGCCCGGCGGCTTCCTGCCCGGCGCGGGACACGGCTCCACGATGCAGGATGAGCAGGGCAGTTGGTGGCACACGGCCACGATGCGCATCTCGGTCAATCACGATTTCGAGCGGCGTGTCGGCCTGTGGCCCGCGGGATTTGACGCCGACGGCGAGCTCTTCTGCAACCAGCACTACGGCGACTGGCCGGTGAAGGTCTCCGATGTCCGGCAGGATGTGTGGCGTGATCCGGAGTGGATGCTCTTAAGTGTCGGAAAAGAGGCGTCGGCTTCGTCGTCCGTGCCCGGAAAGGGGCCGGAGAAGGCCGTCGAGGAAAATGTGCAGACCTGGTGGCAGGCCGCGACCGCGGACCGCTCGGAGTGGCTGCAGGTTGACCTGGGCAAGGTGTACGACGTACGTGCGGTGCAGGTGAATTTCGCAGACGATGCGATCGACATCCCCTGCCCCGGCGAGATCCGGCCGGGCTCCCAGGCGCGCTACATCGAGGAGAGAGATCTCGCGACGCAGTGGAAGCTCTGCGGCTCGGCGGACGGTGAGAACTGGTTCGTCATCGAGGACAAGAGCGCAGCGGCGACCGATCTGTCCCACGACCTGGTTGTGAGAGAGGATGGGCTCAAGGTTCGTTATCTGCGCCTGAGCGAGATGGCCGTGCCTTACGGGCAGAGGCCCTGCATCTCCGGCCTTCGCGTCTTCGGCCTGGGCAGCGGGAAGGCGCCCGCAGTGCCTTGCTATTCGGCCGAGAGAACCAATGACCTGGATATGAATGTGGAGATCCGGCCGCAGGACGATGCGCTGGGCTATAACATCTTATTCGGATCCGGCGAGGAGAAGCTCTATCACAGCATGATGGTCTATGAGCCCGGGAAGCACCGGGTCGGCGCGCTCATCGCGGGGCGGGACTATGTCGTGCGTGTGGATGCATTTAACGAGAACGGCATCACCGAGGGTGTGTGCGTGAAAGTGAAATGAGGTGGATGAAGATGAGTATGCCGAAGGGATTCCTGATCGGTGCGTCGACGGCGGCGCATCAGGTGGAGGGAAATAACATTCACAGCGATTACTGGCTGCAGGAGCAGCTGCCCCACAGCAGCTTCACGGAGCCCAGCGGGATCGCCTGCGACCATTATCACCGGTTTGAGGAGGACATCCGCCTGCTGGCGGAGGCCGGACTGAACGCGTACCGCTTCTCCGTGGAGTGGGCGAGAATCGAGCCGGAAGAGGGAAGATATGATGAGGCGGAGATCGAGCACTACCGACGGGTGATCGCCTGCTGCAAAGCCCACGGGGTGGAGCCGATCGTGACGCTGATGCATTTCACCAGCCCGGCCTGGCTGATCCGGAAAGGCGGCTGGGAGGCGGAGAGCACCGTCGAGGATTTCCGCCGGTACGCGGCCTATGTGACCGGGCAGTTCGGCAGCGAGCTCCGTTACATCTGCACGATCAACGAGGCGAATATGGGCCTGCAGCTCGCCGCAATCTCGAAGCGTTTTGAGCTTATGGCGAAGCAGGCCGCGGCAAATGCTTCCGCGAAGAAGGCAGAGGGCACCGTGCAGGTGGGAATGAATTTCGAGAAGATGATGGAGAACCTCAAGTACGCAGCCATGGAGAATGCGCAGGTGTTCGGAACGCCGCAGCCGCAGATCTTCGTCTCTTCCCGTACGCCGGAGGGCGACGCTCTGGTCTTTCGCGCGCACCAGGCCGCCAAGGCAGCCATCAAGGAGATCTGCCCGCAGATCAAGGTCGGCATCACACTCTCGATGCATGACCTGCAGGCGCTGCCGGGCGGCGAGAAGTTCGCGGCGGACGCCTGGACAGAGGAGTTCACGCATTATCTGCCTTACATCGAGGGAGATGATTTCCTCGGTGTGCAGAACTACACGAGGACCCTCTACGGCCCGCAGGGACAGCTGCCCGCACCGGAAGGAGCGGAGCTCACGCAGATGGAGTATGAGTTCTACCCGGAGGCGCTGGAGCATGTGATCCGCCGGGTGCATGAGGTCTTCAAGGGGGACCTGATCGTCACGGAAAATGGAATTGCGACCGCGGACGATGCGCGGCGCGTGGAGTTCATCCATCGCGCGCTCGCGGGTGTGGAGCGGTGCATCGGGGACGGGATTCCGGTGCGCGGCTATTGCCACTGGAGCCTGATGGATAATTTTGAGTGGCAGAAGGGCTATGCGATGACGTTCGGGCTGATCGCGGTGGACCGCGAGACGCTGGAGCGGAAGCCGAAGGAGAGTCTGGAGGTGCTGGGAGGATACGCCTGCCGGTAAAGAGGGGGGCGTGTCGACATTTTTCTCGGCACACGGCTTTCGCCTCGGGTTCCTCGATGCAGCGGTGCGTAAGCGGCTTCGTGACGCGCAGATGAAAAGTGATACGAACTCTGCACGCAGCGTTGCTGCGTTACAGAAGAAAAAAGCGATGGCTTGGAACGTTGTTCCGCCATCGCTTTTCTTCTTCTGTGTTTTGCAGAGTTCGAGAGAAGTGCACCGGACGCGCGTCGCTCACCCGCTAAGCACCGGCACTCGGAAACGGTGCCTTGAAAAACGCCGCCCCGCCTGAGGGGTCGCAGCCGGCAGGTGTTCCTCCCCTTCGCGGTCGCCTGCCGCTGGGATTCGCCTGCCATACTCCCGGGTTCAGGGGTGTTGCGCGTCGGCACGGCTCTGTTCGCTACGCGTCGGCACGGCTCTGCTCGCAGACGCGCCTCTCGGCTCCGTTGCTCGATGCAGCGGTACGTAAGTGGCTTCGTGACGCGCAGGATGTAATTCTGATAAAAACAGCCCGCAGCATTGCTGCGGGCTGTTTTTTATATGCGCGTCACTCACCCACTAAGGACCGGCACTCGCAAAGGGTCTGCTCGCAGAGGTGCCGCCGCTTTTCGAGTCGCGGAGGGGAGTGTGCCCAGATCGGTACGTAGACTAAGATGAGGGAATGGAAATCGGCAGGTAAT
>JAFPYK010000034.1 GCA_017412265.1 Lachnospiraceae bacterium | reverse complement strand
GCGCTTCCGGACGAAGCGCAGATCCCGCGGTCATCGAGCAGAAGCAGGAGCGATTCGCCCTCGATTCCCTCGAAGCAGAAGTTTACATTGCCCGGCAGGCGCTTCTTCGGATCGCCGTTTAAGGCCGAATGCGGAATCTCCTGCAGCTTCGAGATGAGGAGGTCACGCATCGCACTCATATGCGCCGCATTCTCCTCCATCGCCCCGGCTGTCTCCTTCAGGGCCGCCGCCATGCCGGCGATTCCGGCCACATTCTCCGTGCCGGCACGCTTTCCTCTCTCCTGCGCGCCGCCCTCGATCAGGTTCGTCAGGCGGATTCCCTTTCTCGCGAAGAGGAAGCCCGTGCCCTTGGGCCCGTGGAACTTGTGCGCGGAAGCAGAGAGCATATCGATATTGTCCGCCTCCACATCGATCGGCAGATGGCCCATCGCCTGCACCGCGTCCGTGTGGAAGATCACGCCCTTCGCGCGGCAGATGGCTCCGATCTCGCGGATCGGCTGGATCGTACCGATCTCATTGTTCGCAAACATAATGGTCACCAGGCAGGTGTCCTCGCGGATCGCGGCCTCCACTTCCTCCGGCCGCACCAGCCCGTCCTCATGCACCGGCAGCAGGGTTACCTCATAGCCCTCGTCCTCCAGGCGCTTTAACGTATGCAGCACCGCATGATGTTCAAATGCGGTGGAAATGATATGTTTCTTGCCTTTCTTCTTCCCAAGCTTCGCCGCGGAGCGGATCGCCTGGTTGTCCGCCTCGCTTCCGCCGGAGGTAAATAAGATCTCACCCGGCTTCGCGTGAATCAGATTCGCGATCTCCTCTCGCGCCTCTTCCAGAATCTCCTTCGCCTGCTGTCCCAGAACGTACAGGCTCGAAGGGTTCCCGTATTCCTTCTCCATACATCGGACCATGGTATCGATGGCCGCCCGGCTCATCGGCGTCGTGGCCGCGTTATCTGCATAAATCCTCATGGCATCATCCTCCTGTCTGCGCAGAGCTCGCCTGCGTTATCCAAACTATACCCCTATTCACCTACTATGTCAATAGGTTTTTATTTTCTTTTCCTCTTGCATTTTCGAATTACCCTGTTATATACTAGGTGTATAGGTTTTCGGACCTATTTCTCTTTGGGAAATGGAGGGATATGTAATGATCTCAACGAAAGGACGCTATGCACTTCGCGTCATGATCGATCTGGCCGAGCACGAGGGGGATGCCTGCATCCCTCTGAAAGATGTGGCGGCCCGCCAGCAGATCTCTAAGAAATATCTGGAAATCATCGTAAAAGACCTGGTCTCCGGCGGATTTGTCACCGGGATCAGCGGTAAAAACGGCGGCTACCGTCTCTGCCGCTCTCCCCAGGACTACACGGTAGGCGAGATTCTGGAGCATATGGAAGGAACCTTTGCAACCGTTGCCTGCCTCGCCTGCGACGCGGCGCCCTGCCCCAGGGCCTCCGACTGCCAGACTCTGCCACTCTGGACAGAATACGATCAGATGACCCACGACTACTTCTACGGGAAGAAGCTGAGCGATCTTGTGAAGAAATGATTTTTCTGACGAATATGAAACGTGCCGCAGGATGATGGCCATGCATTCACCCTGCGGCACGTTTTTTCTGTCCGGCCGCTTTCTATCACTGCGCTCCGGTGGATTCGCTGATTCTTCCGTCCCGGATGCGGATCCGCACATCTGCCTGCGCGCCCAGATTCTCATCGTGCGTCACCACAATCACCAGATAGCCCTCCTTGTGCGCGAGATCAAGAAGCATCCGGAAGATATTCTCACTGTTGGTCTCGTCCAGATTGCCTGTCGGCTCATCGGCAAGAAGCACCCTCGTCTGCATCCCGAGCGCTCTCGCGATCGCCACTCTCTGCTGCTCGCCTCCCGAGAGCATGGCCGGGAACCGGTCCGCGTAATCCTCCGACAGGCCGACCCTGCACAGGAGCCTCCCCGCTTCCTCTCTCGCTTCCCTCTTCTTGATGCCCCGAAGCTCCATCGGATACATGATGTTCTCCGCCGCGGTCAGCAGGGGAAACAGCCGGAAATCCTGATAGATCACCGCTGTCATCTCCCTGCGGTACCTCGCGAGGTCCATGGTGTCGGTGGCCGTGCCCTCGCAGAGCACCCGCCCCGAGGCAGGCGTATCAAGCCCCGCCATCAGTGACAGAAGCGTCGTCTTTCCGCTCCCGGAGCTCCCCATCACCGCATAGAGCAGGCCTTCTTCAAATGCGTAAGTAATTCCCTTCAGGGCTTCCACACTCTGGTATTTTGTCTTGTAGGTATAATACACATCTTCCAGTTCCAGCAGTTTCACGGCCGCACTCCTAATCTCGATAAGTAAAAAGCTCCATCAGTTTCATTTGCCCGGTCAGAAGAATCGCTGCGGCGCATCCGCCCAGGTAGCAGGCGAAGAAACCGCCCGCTGCCCAGAAGGCATCGGCGCGGATTCCCCCGAGGCCGAGGGAAGCTCCGGCGCCGAGCAGGCACCCCAGCAGGCACAGCAGCAGCTGTTCGGTGAAAAACGAGGCAAAGATCCGCATTCCCGGTGTGCCGAGCCCCCGCATCAGGGCAAACTCCATCCTTCGGGAATGAATCATCAGCCAGGACACGATAAATCCGACAAGGAGCACCAGCAGGCTGATCAGCACCAGGATGATCCTCCCCGTAGCGATATAACGCTCCAGAGTCTCGGTCAGCTTCAGGAACGAAGCATCCCGCAAAACCAGGGTCGTACGGATCTTCGAGAGTCTCCCCACCGAGCTGAAGCCGGTCTCCTCCAGGTGCTGCCGGCTCTCAGACAGCTTACGGGCAGAGGCCAGCGTAAACCGGCAGGTCTCAAAGGTCTGCTGCCGGTAATAGTAATACCGCAGCATCTCCTCACGGGAATAATTCATCCATCCGTAGCGGTCCATGACCGGAAGGTCCTCGGGCTCCTCCCCGGACAGCACATCCACAGGAGTGGAGAAGGCGAGAGGCACATAGATCTGAGCCTTGCTGCCGGTCTGCCGGT
>JAFPYK010000332.1 GCA_017412265.1 Lachnospiraceae bacterium | reverse complement strand
GCTACGCCTCGGGGTGGCTTGAGATCGACGGCGCCTGGTACTACTTTGACGAGGAGAGCGGGGCGATGGCCTCGGGCTGGCAGGAGATTGCCGGGAAGTGGTATTACTTCGGCTCAAGCGGCAAGATGCGGACCGGCTGGCAGGAGATCTCCGGGAAGTGGTATTACTTCGGCGGGAACGGCAAGATGCGGACCGGTTGGCAGGAGATCGGCGGGAAATGGTATTATTTGCCGCGAGCGGGCGGATGGCGACCGGGTGGCAGCAGATCTCCGGGAAGTGGTATTACCTCGCGGAGAGCGGTCGGATGATGACCGGCTGGCAGAAGATCGGCGGGAGATGGTATCATTTCGCCGTGGGCGGCGCGATGGACACCGGCTGGAGGAAGATCGGGTCCGATTGGTATTACTTTAAGGATTCCGGCGTGATGGCGGACGATGAGTGCGTCACGGTCTCCGGCAAGCGGTATGCGTTCGCGGCGGGCGGCGCCTGGCGGGGAGAGCAGAATGCGACCTTCTTCGCGGCATATGATTACGCGCAGCAGTTTATCAAGCCCGGCATGACGAAGGCTCAGAAGCTTCGGGCCTGCTTTGACGGGCTTTCGGGCTGCAAGGAGAAGAATCCCTGGATTCCTCATTACAAGGGCTATGACTGGCCGCAGAAGTATGCGGATTATTTCTTCGCGAACGACGCGGGCAACTGCTTCGGCTTCGCGGCGGCCTTCGGGTATCTGGCGAAGGCGGTCGGCTATGAGAATGTGTACTGCTGCAACAGCGGCGGGCACGGCTGGGTCGAGATCGACGGGCTGGTCTACGACGCGGAGTGGACGAGACACGCCTCCGGCAATTATTTCGGGCGGTCCCTCTCGGAGACCGGAGGCCCGAAGTACAAGACGGCGATCACGAGGACCGACAGCTGGCAGTATGTGAAGCTGTGAGGTCCGGAGAGAAGATATGACATTCAGTTCACTGGTTTTTTTGTGTATCTTTCTGCCTGTGGTGTTCCTGCTGCACCGTGCGGTGCCGGGCATCAAGGCAAAGAACGGGCTGCTGATCGCGGCGAGCCTTCTCTTTTACGCGTTCGGCGAACCGGTCTACGTGCTGCTGATGATCGCAAGCGCGGTCTTGAACTATCTGGCGGCGCGGGCGCTCGGGGCGAAGAAGTCCAAGGCGGTCCTGGCACTCGCGGTCGCGGCGAATCTCGGGATCCTTGCGGTGTTTAAGTACACCGGCTTCCTGGTGGAGAGCGTAAACCGCGTGTTCTCGCTGAAGATTCCGGTGCCGGCGATCGCGCTTCCGATCGGCATCTCGTTTTTTACCTTCCAGGCGTTATCGTATGTAATTGACGTCTACCGGGGACAGACGCAGGTGCAGAAGAACTTCTTCCGGGTGCTCTTATACATCTCCTTCTTCCCGCAGCTGATCGCGGGCCCGATCGTCAAATACCGGGATATCGAGGAGAGAATCGCGCACCGGGAGACGGATCTCGGGCAGGCGGCTCTGGGGATGCGCCGGTTTATCTTCGGACTGGCGAAGAAGGTGCTGATCGCCAACACGATGGCCGTGGCGGCGGACGCGGTGTTCTCGGCGGGAGCCGGGCAGGTCAACGTCCTGACCGCGTGGATCGGAGCCCTGGCCTACACGATGCAGATTTATTTTGATTTCAGCGGCTACAGCGATATGGCGATCGGCATGGGCAAGATGTTCGGGTTCTCGTTCAAGGAGAATTTTGACTTCCCCTATGCCGCGGCAAGCGTCAGAGAGTTCTGGAGGCGCTGGCATATCTCGCTGTCCTCCTGGTTTAAGGAGTACGTCTACATCCCGCTCGGCGGCAACCGCCGGGGGACGTTTCACGCGGGTCTGAACAAATGGATCGTCTTCTTCCTGTGCGGACTCTGGCATGGGGCGAACTGGACCTTCGTCATCTGGGGGCTCTTCCACGGGCTCTTCAGCTTCCTGGAGGAGTGGATCCCGGGGCTTCGAAAGCTTCCGCGCATCCTCGGGCACATCTATACGATGCTGGTCGTCGTGGTCGGCTTCGTGATCTTCCGGGCGGACACGCTCGGGGAGGCCTGCGGGATGATCGGACAGATGTTTGCCGGATTTACATTCACGCCGGCACAGATGTCATTTGCGCTGATGCAGCTGACGCCTTACTTCATTGTGATGTTCGCCGCGGCCGTGTTCTTCTGCGGGCCGGCGGAGCGCCTGGTGAAGAGGCTTCGGGCCGCGGGCGAGGAGGAGCAGCAGGGAGAAGTCCCGAAGGCGGCTCAGACGGTGCTCTACGTGATCGCGCTGATCCTGCTGTGCTGGTGTGTGCTGCGGCTCTCCGGCGGCGCTTACAACCCGTTCATTTATTTCCGGTTCTGATGGGGGTGGGAGAATGAAAAAGATACGTAATCTGATCTTCGCGGCCCTCTTCCTGCTGATCTGCCTGACACCGCTTCTCGGGATGCCTCTGTATCACGCGTCCGAGAATACGGAGAACCGGACGCTGGCTTCCTTCCCGGGCCTTACGGGCAAGGACCGCGGGGTGAACCTGAAGTTTTTTGAAGAGTTTGAAGCATATTTCAAGGACCATTTCGCGCTGCGCCAGGAGTTGGTGTGCGCGGACGCGAAGATCCAGGGCGGGCTGTTCCGGGTCTCCGCGGCGGACAATGTGGTCTACGGGAAGGACGGCTGGCTGTTCTACCGGACGACGCTCGGGGATTACCAGGGGACGAACCGGATGAGCGAGAGGGAGATGTATGCCCTGAAGGAGAATCTGGAGATCGTCTTGGGTTATCTGCATGAGCGGGGGATCGGGCTGGCAGTCGCGGTTCCTCCGAATAAAAACACACTGTACCCGGAAGGAATGCCTTACTACGATTCCATGAAGGTGTCGGAGGACCATACACTGTATCATCTGCCGGCGCTGATGGGAGAAGCGGGGATCCCTTACGCGGACCTCTGCGGCGCGTTCCGGGCGGAGGACGAGGTCCTCTATCTCAAGAGAGATTCTCACTGGAACCAGAAGGGCGCGATGCTCGCCTTCCGGACGATCTGGGATTCATTTGCCTTCTCGCGGCCGGCTTACGGGGCAGACGAGTCGGTTCTTCCGACGAGGAACAAGGACACGGTCGGGGACTTAAGCCGCATGCTCTATACGGTCTACGGGGAAAAAGAGTGGAACTACACGTATGATATCGCGCCGAGGTATACGTATGTGACGCCGACGAAGAGTGTGGAGGATGCTTGGATCGAGACAGAAGCTGAGGGTACCGGCGGAAGGTTCCTGTGCTTTAGGGATTCCTTCGGCAACACGCTGCTGCCGCATCTGGCCAATCAGTTCGGGCATGCGTATTTCACGAAGGAAGCCCCGTATCGGCTGGACCGCCTGGTGAAGGAGTGTACGCCGGATCTGGTGCTTTTTGAGAAGGTGGAGAGGAATCTGAGGGACTTTATCACGGTTCCGCCGATTCTTCCGGCGCCGGAGATCGAGAAACCGGAGATTACGGAGATCCGGATGGTTGCCTGCGAGCTGAAAGCAAGTTATAATCTGTTTGATCCGACATTTCTTCAGGTGAGCGGGACGCTTCCGAAGGGGGAGGTCCGGGACGATACGAGGATCTGCCTGGAGGCCGGCGGCAGGTGCTATCAGGCCTATCTGACCGGGGAGAACGGGTTTATGCTGTATCTCGACTGGGAGGAGCTGAATCTGCCTGAGGAGGGGATCCAGGTGCGGATCCTGTCGGAATCTGCGGACGGCTGCCGCCTGAGCGCGGAGATGATACTGAGAGAAGGGGAGACTGAGAGATGAAACGATATGCGATGATCCTGGGAGCGGTGCTTCTGGTATTGGCCCTGTCCGGGTGCGGGAAGAAGGCGGTCGTGACCGTGTCGGACCGCGGCGTGGTGACGCAGGTGGAGACGCGTCTTCCGCGGACGGTCGCCAAGATCCTGGAGGACGCGCAGATTACGCTGGGCGCAGAGGACGTGGTCAATCCCTCCGCCGACACGAAGATGGAGGAAGAGGGAGAGATCGTGATCTCCCGCTGCAATCACGTGAAGCTGACGGTGGACGGTGAGACGAAGGACGTGACGATGACCGGCGGAACCGTGGCGGACCTGCTCGCGCAGCAGGGTGTGACGCTGACCGAGTTCCAGGCTGTGAGCCCCGCCGAGGTGACCTGGCTGACCGAAGGCATGGAGGTTGTCGTGACCAGTTCCCTCCAGGTGACGCTCGTGCATGACGGCAAGGAAGAGCAGAAGGAGCTGCCGGTCGGAACGGTCGCGGACGCGCTGGAGGCATTTGGCGTGAAGGCGGAGGAGCTTGACCGGATCGAGCCCGCGCTTACGGAGCCGCTGTCTCACAAGATGAAGATCGTGCTCGTGCGCGTCACGCAGGAGGAAGTGACGGAGACCGAGGAGATCGCCTATGAGACCGAGCGCAAGAACGACAGCTCGATCGACAAGGGCAAGGAGAAGACCAAGACCGAGGGCGTGAACGGCGAGAAGGAGCTCGTCTACCTGGTCACCTACGCGGACGGGAAGGAAGAGAGCCGGGAGCTGCTCTCCGAGAAGGTCGTGAAGGAGCCGGTCAACGAGGTGATCCTCGTGGGCACGAAGAAGAAGAGCGAGACCACGACAAAGTCCGCGGACAAGGAGGAGACCACGAAGCGCCACGAGATCAACCGGATCGCGGTGCCCAACTGCGACGATCCGAACCACGGATATTACGAGATCTACTATTCCGACGGCACAGTCGAGTACGTCGAGTACTGATCCTGCAGGAAAATGAGGAATATCAAGATTTTTACTTGACAAGAGAAGAGAACTTCGATATAATACCGCCTGTAAAGAAAAAAACTTTACAGGCGGTGCTGCGTATGGATAAGATGAATCCGGGCCAACCGGCCGTTGACGGCGAGATTGAGAAGCGCCTGAGCCTGATCACGCTCTATGATTTCTACGGGGAGCTGCTCAAGGACAACCAGAAGCGGGTCTTCGAGGATTCGATTCTGGAGGACCTGTCTCTCGGGGAGATCGCGGAGGAGATCGGGATCAGCCGGCAGGGGGTCCATGACCTGATCAAGAGGACCTGCAGGCAGCTGGAATCCTTTGAGGAGCGGCTGCATCTGGCGGAGCGTTTCCGGCGCGTCAAGGACATGGTGGAGGCGCTGGAGCAGCGTATGCAGGACGATGAGAGATTTCCTGAGGCGGAGGCCGGAGAGATCCGGGCGACTCTGCAGGAGATTCTGGAGGAATTATAGTGGCATTTGAGAGTTTATCGGATAAATTTCAGAATGTATTCAAGGACCTTCGCGGCAAGGGGCGTCTGGATGAGGACGATGTCAAGGCCGCGTTAAAGGAAGTCAAGATTGCGCTTCTGGAAGCGGACGTGAACTTCAAGGTCGTCAAGCAGTTTGTCCGGACGGTGCAGGAGCGCGCGGTCGGACAGGATGTGATGAACAGCCTGACGCCGGGACAGATGGTCATCAAGATCGTCAACCAGGAGCTGATCTCCCTGATGGGCTCTGAGACGACGGAGCTTGCGATCAAGCCGGGCAATGACACGACAGTGGTCCTGATGTGCGGCCTTCAGGGCGCCGGCAAGACCACGACGGTGGCGAAGATCGGCGGCAAGTTAAAGGCGAAGGGCAAGAGCCCTCTGCTGGTGGCCTGCGATGTCTACCGGCCCGCGGCGATCAAGCAGCTGCAGGTCAACGGCGAGAAGATGGGGCTTCCGGTCTTCTCGATGGGAGAGAACCAGAACCCGGTCAATATCGCGAAGGCGGCCATCGAGCATGCGAAGAAGAACGGCAACAACGTGGTCCTGCTGGATACGGCCGGCCGGCTTCACATCGACGATGATATGATGCGTGAGCTGGAGGCGATCAAGAAGGCCGTGACCGTGGACCAGACGGTTCTGGTGGTGGACGCCATGACCGGACAGGACGCGGTGAACGTCGCGAATACATTTGCGGAGCGCATCGGGATCGACGGTGTGATCCTGACCAAGCTCGACGGCGACACGAGGGGCGGCGCGGCTCTGTCCATCCGTGCGGTGACCGGCAGGCCGATCCTGTATGTCGGCATGGGCGAGAAGCTGTCGGATCTGGAGCAGTTCTATCCGGAGCGCATGGCTTCGCGTATCCTCGGCATGGGCGATGTGCTCTCGCTCATCGACAAAGCTGAGCAGATGAACATTGACGACGAGAAGGCCAGGGAGATGGAGCGCAAGCTTCGCAAGGCCGAGTTCGATTTCAATGATTATCTGGAGCAGATGCAGCAGATGAAGCAGATGGGAGGCATCCAGGAGCTGCTTGCGATGCTGCCCGGGGCCAACACGAAGAAGCTGGGGGACCTCTCGGGGTCCGACGAGGCGCTTAAGCGCGCCGAGAGCATCATCTACTCGATGACCAAGGAAGAGAGAGCGAATCCGGCGATCATCAACATCTCGCGCAAGCAGAGAATCGCGAAGGGCGCGGGGGTTGACGTGGCCGAGGTCAACCGGCTCATGAAGCAGTATGAGCAGGGCAAGAAGATGATGAAGCAGATGAGCGGCATGATGTCCGGCAAGGGCCGCAGACGGGGCGGGTTCAAGCTTCCGTTCGGACTGTGACAGCGGTGATCGATGGGAGACCATTTATCATATAGAGAATCAATAATAAGGAATTCATTGGAGGAACAGAAACATGGCAGTTAAGATCAGATTAAAGAGAATGGGACAGAAGAAGGCGCCTTTCTATAGAGTAGTTGTTGCGGATGCAAGAGCTCCCAGAGACGGCAGATTCATCGAGGAGATCGGTACCTATGATCCCAGCAAAGAGCCCAGCGCATTTGCAGTGGATGCAGAGAAGGTAAAGAACTGGATCGCCAACGGCGCACAGCCCACCGAGACGGTCGGCAAACTGCTGAAGAAGAACGGCATTCTGTAATCGAATACGGAGGATCTGATGAAAGAACTGGTGAGAACGATTGCGACTGCTCTCGTTGATCATCCGGAGGATGTAGTAGTAACGGAGACCGAGAATGAGAACGGTATCCTGGTGGAACTCCGGGTTGCGCCTGATGATATGGGCAAAGTGATCGGCAAGCAGGGAAGAATCGCCAAGGCGATCCGCAGCGTCGTTAAAGCCGCTGCGTCAAAGGATGACAAGAAAGTGACGGTGGATATCGTCCAGTGACGAGATGCGCCGGTGCGAACGAAGGGCGGCTTTCGGCCGCCTTTTGTTCATTTACGGGCAGGCGCGGCCGGGCTTGGGCCGGAAACTGTCCGGAGGATGAGTTATGAACAGAGATGAGATGCTGCGGGTGGGAGTTTTCACTTCCACGCACGGGATTAAGGGAGAGATCAAGGTCTACCCGACCACGGATGACCCGGCCCGTTTTGAGGACCTTCAGACCGTGTACCTGGACACGCCGAAGAAGCTGATTCCGGCGACGGTGGAGTCGGTCCGGTATTTTAAGGGCATGGTGATCCTGAAGTTTGAAGAGTTTGACGATATCAATGACATCGAGCCCTACCGGGGGTGCGACCTTCTGATCACCAGGGACCAGGCGGTGCCGCTCGCGGACAATGAGGTCTTCATCTTCGACATTCTCGGCGCGGACGTGGTCGATGAAGAGGGAAGGAAGATCGGTGTCCTGGAGGAGATCCTGACGACCGGGGCCAATGATGTCTATGTGGTGAAACGGCCGATGCAGAAGGACCTGCTTCTCCCGTCGATTCCGTCCTGCATTCTGGACGTGAATGTGGCCGAGAAGCGCGTGACGGTGCATGTGCTGCCGGGACTGGAGGACTGACCGTGGCGGACCGATCGGTACATTATACGGTGATGACGTTATTTCCGGAGATGATCGAGGCCGGGCTGCATACCAGCATCCTGGGCAAGGCCGAGGAGAACGGGATTCTCAGGATCGACACGGTCAATATCCGGGATTATACGGAGAATAAGCATAAGCGCGTGGATGACTATCCCTACGGCGGCGGTGCCGGCATGGTGATGCAGGCGGAGCCGATCTGGCATACGTATGAGGCGTGCTTCGGGGAGATGCTCGCGCGAGGCGAGCGGCCGAGGCTGATCTACCTGAGCCCGCAGGGCAGGGTGTTCGACCAGAAGATGGCGGACGAGCTGTCGAAGGAGGACGAGCTGGTCTTCCTGTGCGGCCACTATGAGGGCGTGGATGAGAGAGTGCTGGAGATGATCGTGACCGACACGGTCTCCATCGGAGACTATGTGCTGACCGGCGGGGAGCTGCCGGCGATGGTGATGATCGACGCGATCGCCAGACTGATCCCGGGGGTGCTGGGCAATGAGGCCTCCTGGGCGGAGGACGAGTCGTTCCGCGGGGATCTCCTCGAGTATCCGCAGTATTCCAGGCCGGAGGAGTTCATGGGCCGGAAGGTGCCGGAGGTGCTTCTGTCCGGGCATCACGCGAGAATTGAGGAGTGGCGCAGGGAGCAGTCGGTGATCCGGACCGCGAAAATGCGTCCCGACCTTCTGGAGAAGGCCGAGCTGAGCGAAAAAGAGCGGAATCTCGCGAAAAAATACTTGCAATAGATTCCGCGCTATGTTAAAGTGTTATTTGCTGTGAATACCAGATGGTCCTCTGTTGCCATGGGCATTAAGAACATCGACTAAGAGAAGGAGGTCACAACAATGAACGATATCATCAAGAATATCGAAGATGCGCAGTTAAAAGCTGAAGTTGCTGAGTTTCATGTAGGTGACACGGTTCGTGTTTCTGCCAAGGTAATCGAGGGTACTCGTGAGAGAATCCAGGTATTCGAGGGCGTTGTCCTGAAGAGACAGGGCGGCGGCGCCAGAGAGACCTTTACCGTCCGCAAGACATCCAACGGTGTAGGCGTTGAGAAGACCTGGCCGCTTCATTCCCCGATCGTAGACAAGATCGAGGTTGTACGCAAGGGTAAAGTCAGAAGAGCGAAGCTCAACTACTTACGTCAGCGTACCGGTAAGGCTGCGAAGGTAAAAGAATTAGTTAGATAAGATTCTTGCCAGGGGGACACATTGTGTCCCTCGCTTACGTTACGGGGGTTTTTCTGGAGGAAGAGAGATGGATCACAGTATTCGACTGAATCATGAGCCTTCCCGCGCCGGACGGGTGCTGCGGGAGATTGTGATCTTGCTGGTGATCGCGGCGGCGGCCTGCGGCATCGCGTTCGCGGCGGTTCATTTTGCCGCGGCGAAGGTGCGGATGCCGGGCAAGTCGATGGAAGCGACGCTTTCCGACGGGGACCTGCTGCTGGTGAATACGGCACTCTATCGGTTCCGGGCGCCGCAGAGGGGCGACATCGTCGCGTTTCAGATGCCGGATTCGGGCGCTTACAGCGTGAAGAGGATCGTGGGGCTTCCGGGCGACCGTGTGAGGATCGCGGAGGGAATCCTGCTGATCAATGACGAGCCGTATCAGGAGCCTGCGAAGGTGGACCCGATGAAGGTGGCCGGGACGGCCGCGGAGGAGATCCTCCTCGGGGAGGATGAGTATTTTGTGCTCGGTGACAACCGGGGGGCCAGCGAGGACAGCCGGTTCGCGTCGGTCGGACTGCTGAGCCGGGCCCAGCTGACGGGCAAGGTGTGGCTGAGGCTTTCTCCGTCGTTCGGCATCGCCGACCGGCTCAACGAGGCAGCTCCCGCACAGGAAGAGACGAAGGAGAGCAATGGCAGCTAATACGAATATACAGTGGTATCCGGGCCATATGACCAAGGCCAGACGCATGATGGAGGAGAGCGTGAAGCTCATCGACATCGTGGTGGAGCTGGTGGACGCGCGCATCCCTGCGTCGTCGAAGAACCCGGATATCGATGAACTGGCGAAGGGCAAGGCGAGGCTGATCCTGCTGAACAAGGCGGACCTGGCGGACGCGGAGCGGACGGCGGCCTGGATGCGGTATTATGAGTCGCGGGGCTGGTATGCCGCCGCGCTGAATGCCAGGCAGACGAAGGACGTGCGTTCGGTCGCGGGGCTGATCCAGGAGTCGTGCCGGGAGATCACGGAGCGCAACGCGCGCCGGGGGATCAAGAACCGGCCGATCCGGGCGATGATCGTCGGGATCCCGAACGTCGGCAAGTCGACGTTCATCAACAGCTTCGCGGGAAGAGCCGCGGCCAAGACCGGCAATACGCCCGGAGTGACGAAGGGGAAGCAGTGGATCCGCCTCAATAAGAATGTGGAGCTTCTGGATACCCCGGGAATCCTGTGGCCGAAGTTCGAGGACCAGAAGGTCGGCATGCGGCTGGCGTGGATCGGATCCATCCGGGACGAGGTTCTGGACGCGGGGGACCTTGCATTTGAGCTGATTCAGTTCCTGAAGGAGGAGTATCCTTCTGCCCTGCGGGAGCGCTACGGGCTGGAGGGGGAGGAAGCCCCTCTGGAGATGATGGAGAAGATCGGGCGGATGCGCGGATGCCTGAAGGCCGGCGCGCAGATCGATTATGACAAGACGGCTTCCGTGATTCTGGATGATTTCCGCAAGGGAGCCCTGGGACGGATCACGGCGGAGGTGCCGGGCGATGAGTGAAGAGAAGAAGTTTTCGGAGATGACGCCGAAGGAGCGGGGCAGGGAAGTGCTGATTACCCTGTGCTACCTGGCGGCCGGCGTGGTGCTGGCATTGCTGATCAGCACATTTCTGATCCAGAAGGTGACCGTGGAGGGCACGTCGATGGTGAACACGCTTGAGGAGGGGGACCTTCTCTTCGGCGCGCGCTACGGGGTGTTCTACCGGGACGTGGACCGGTTTGACATCGTGGTGCTGGATATGGGCGATCGCGGGCTGTATGTGAAGCGCGTCATCGGGCTTCCGGGGGAGACCGTGCAGATCGCCGGCGAGGAGATTTACATCAACGGGGAGGTTCTCGAGGAGTCCTACGGGAGCTCGGATATGAGGACGCCCGGAATCGCGGAGGAGCCGCTGACGCTGGGCGAGGGCGAGTATTTTGTCCTCGGCGACAATCGGTATTACAGCCGGGACAGCCGTGACGCCGGTGTGGGCGTCATCCGCGAGAAGCAGATCATGTCGAAACTGGGCCTGCGTTTCTGGCCGATTTCGAAATTCGGGATTGTAAGATGAGTGAGTCGATCAAAGAAATAGAGGCGAAGCTGTCGGCGGTTTCTCTCGATGAGATGCCGGAGGCGGCGCTGCCGTATCGAAGTGACGAGAGGGCCGGGGTGCAGAAGCTGCTGGCCTCTTTCGATAAGAAGAAGGAAAAACTGGACGCGGAGCGCGCCCGGATGGAGAAAATGTTCTTCTATGAGAGGAAGTATGCGGAATATGAGGCGATCTGCGGGATCGACGAGGTCGGGCGGGGACCTCTTGCGGGACCGGTGACGGCCTGTGCGGTGATCCTGCCGAAGCACTGCGGCCTGCTCTACCTGAATGATTCGAAGCAGCTGACCGCGGCGAAGCGCGAGGAGCTCTACGACCAGATCCTGCGGGAGGCGGTCGCCGTGGGCATCGGTACGGTGGGGCCGGAGGTGATTGATGAGATCAATATCCTCCAGGCGACCTACCAGGCGATGCGGATTGCGGTCGGAAGCCTGTCGGTGGTTCCGGACCTGCTGCTCAATGACGCGGTGACGATCCCGGGCCTTCCGATGCGCCAGGTTCCGATCATCAAGGGTGACGCGAAGAGCGCGTCCATCGCGGCGGCGTCGATCGTCGCAAAGGTGACCAGGGACCGGATGATGGCGGAGTACGACCGGATCTATCCGGGATATGATTTCGCGGGGAATAAGGGCTACGGAAGCGCCGCGCACATCCAGGCGATCCGTGAGCTCGGGCCTTGCCCGATTCACCGGCGCAGCTTTATCACGCATTTTACGGGAGAAGAGAGTGAAGCGTAATCTGCACGCGTTGGGAAGCCGCAAGGAAGAGGAGGCGGCCGTCTATCTCGAGCAGAGAGGCTACCGGATCCTCTGCAGGAATTACCGCTGCAGGACGGGCGAGATCGACCTGGTGGCGGCGGAAGGCGGGACACTCTGTTTTATAGAGGTGAAGTATCGCAGCTCTGACGCGATGGGCAGCCCCGGCGAGGGGATCGACGCGAGGAAGCGCGGGCGGATCCGGACCTGCGCGATGAGCTACCTGCACGAGAATCATTTGCCGGAGGAGACCTCCTGCCGTTTTGACGTGGTATTGATGACGGGAAACCGTACGGAACTGATAAGGAATGCATTCGGATGAAGATTGTGGAGAACAACCCTTATACGGGGGAGATGTATCATAGCCGGGGCGTGACTGTGCTGCACGAGGGCGAGGTGCCTTATCTGACCTTCGGCCCGATGGACCGCATGCCCTGGGTGAGGCTCGCGTTTTCAACGCGCCTGGGCGGCGTGAGCAGGGGCATCTGCGAGAGCATGAACCTGAGCTTCTCGAGAGGGGATGACCCGGAGACGGTCGAGGAGAATTTCCGAAGGATCGCGGATGCCGCGGGATTCGACCGGAGGAAGATCGTCTTCTCGGACCAGGTGCATGAGACGAGGATTCTAAGAGTGTCCTCGGAGGAAGCCTGCGGGGAGGAGCTTCGCGAGAAGAAGCTCTCCGGCGTCGACGGCCTGGTCACGGACGAGCCCGGGCTGATGCTTGCGACCTCTTACGCGGACTGTGTGCCGGTGTTCCTGGCGGATCCGGTGCACCGTGTGGTTGCGGCGGCGCACTCGGGCTGGCGAGGCACGGTGGCAAAGATCGGCCGATTGGCAGTGGAACGCCTGGCGGAGGAGTACGGAAGCCGCCCGGAGGACCTGACGGCGGTCATCGGCCCGTCGATCTGCGCCTCCTGCTACGAGGTCAGTGAAGAGGTGGCGGAGGCGTGCCGGGAGAACTTCCGGCCGGAGGAGGTCCGCCGGTTCCTGCACGAGAAGGGCGGCGGAAAGTACCAGCTGGACCTGTGGCTCGCGGTGAAATGCGCTCTTCTGGAAGCGGGGCTTTCGGAGGAGAAGATCTTCATCTCCGGGGCCTGCACCTGCTGCAACGAAGGCCTCTTGTGGAGCCACCGCGCGACGAAGGGAAAGCGCGGGAATATGCTGGGATTTCTCGGAATTGTGGAATCATAAGGGACTTATGGAAGGAGGCATTTCGCAAGGAAGTGCCTCCTTCAGGCATCAGAAGAGGAATATCATGAATCAGCAGCATAGACAGCCGTGATTGACCGTGTCGGCAAGGGCTGATATAATCATCCCAACAAAATCTACAGTTGCGGAGGTGAGCAGAATGCTGTGCGTCATCGCAAAGCTGGATCAAAAGGCGACAGATCGATTAAACGAGATAAAAAGAACTGCTTACCCGGCGGGTGCAGACATAAAGACCATCTACGGACATATTACACTGGCTGCGTATACCGGAGATGATGAGCAGCGTTTTGTCTGTTTTTGCAAGAGAGCGCTGGCTGATGTTTCGGCTTTTTACATTAGGTATCATAAAATCGAAGTGTTAGATGAGACATCCATTATTGTTGCGGCACCGGAGATGTCTGAGCCGCTGACATTTTTGCATCAGTGCATCGCAGAAGAATACGAGGATGATCTGGACAGGTGGACAAAGAGAGAGGGCTGGTATCCACACACGACCCTAATCTACGGTCCACAGCTGGACTTGCACAGCATCTGCAGACAGATGACAGATTCTTTCTCTCCCTTTGAAGCAGGTGTAAACAGAATTGAGTTTTCACGTGTCTGTGAAAACGGTTATGAGATTATAGATGGCCTGGCTCTCCTTGGCCCGTGCGTATAGAGGTCAGCGGGTTTTGCCTGCAGAATTCCGTGTACGGCCGAAGATCATGCGTTTCTCCCATGCAATGTTTATGACACGCGGCTTTTTGCACAAAAGACTCGGGGCACCTTCCTTGCGGAAGGTGCCCCGAAAACGTCTGTGTAGGTGTCTTAAGTTTATCTGCGGGAAGCCAGCAGCTGGTGGATCCGCTCGGTCGTATCGATGATCTCGTTGACGCTGCAGTCGTGATTGAGCGTGTCGATGATCAGAGCGATATAGCGGGTCAGGTCAACCTGTGAGTAATACGGCTTCGTGAAGGCCTCCGGCGGGGTCCAGGTCAGGTTCGTGGTGAAGATCTGGTCGAAGACGCCTTCCTCGTAGTAGCGGTCGAATACCTTGAAGCCCTTGTTGAAGAGGCCGAAGGTGCAGCAGATGAAGATGCGCTTCGCGCGGCGCTTCTTGAGCTCCCTTGCGACGTCGCACATGCTCTCGCCGGAGGAGATCATATCGTCGATGATGATGACGTCCTTGCCCTCGACGTCGTTGCCCAGGAATTCATGGGCGACGATCGGGTTGCGGCCGTCCACGACGGTGGAATAGTCACGCCTCTTGTAGAACATGCCCATGTCGACGCCGAGCATCGTGGCGTAGTAGACCGCGCGGGCCATGCCTCCCTCGTCGGGGCTGATCGTCATGACATGCTCCTTGTCAATGATCATGTCCGGAGCCACCTCCAGGATCTTCTGGATGAACTGGTAGGAGGTAAAGAAATTGTCGAAGCTCAGCTGCGGGATCGCGTTGGAGACCCGCGGGTCGTGGGCGTCGAAGGTGATGAAGTTCTCCACGCCCATGTTGGCCAGCTCCTGGAGCATCAGCGCGCAGTCGAGGGACTCGGGCTTGCTTCTGCGGTGCTGGCGGCCTTCGTACAGGAAGGGCATGATGACGTTGATCCGGCGGGCCATGCCGGAGGATGCCGCGATGATTCTCTTCAGGTCCGCAAACCGGTCATCCGGCGACGTGCGGTTGGTCTGCTGGTTCATCGTGTAGGACGCTTCGTTGTTGACCGGGTCGCAGAAAATGAACAGGTCGCAGCCGCGGATGGACTCCCGGATCAAACCCTTGGCCTCTCCGGAGCCGAACCGGCTGATCTCGTAATCGACACGGTAGTCGTCGCGGAGATATCCGGGAATCTGCGCGTGGAATGCGGCCGGATGCTCCTTGATGCGCTGGGCTCTCGTGCGGACAAGAATCTGGTTGATCGTTTCACCGATCTGCTCCGAGCCGGGCGTCGCAATGAAGCGAAGCGGAGCCACAGGAGTAGACTCGGATAAGGATTTATGAATCATGACATATACCTCATGGAAACTGTTAAGTATGTACACTTATTTATATCATTCCGGGCCGCCTTGCGTCAAGAAGACAGCCGCCGGAACTTGAAAAACAGGCGGAATATGTTATGATAGAATTACCGTCCGTGTGAACAGACACGGCGCGGAATCTGAATGTGAGTGAATAAGAATGGATAAACCGATTGTTGCAATCGTCGGACGTCCCAATGTGGGAAAGTCGACGTTATTTAACTGCCTGGCGGGCGAGATGATCTCGATCGTCAAGGATACACCGGGCGTGACGAGAGACCGGATCTACGCGGACGTGAGCTGGCTGAACCACCAGTTTTCGCTGATCGACACCGGAGGTATCGAGCCGGATACCGGTGATGAGATGCTCTCGTACATGCGCCAGCAGGCGGAGATCGCCATCAGCCACGCGGACGTGATCCTCTTCCTGGTGGACGTGCGCCAGGGCCTGGTGGACGATGATTATAAAGTGGCGGATATGCTCCGGCGTTCCCACAAGCCGATCGTGCTTGTGGTGAACAAGGTGGATGATTTTAACAAGCTCATGGCGGACGTCTATGAGTTCTACAACCTCGGCCTGGGCGAGCCCTGGCCGGTTTCCTCCACGAGCAAGCTGGGCCTCGGCGATATGCTGGACGAGCTGGTGTCTCATTTCCCGGAAGTGAACGAGGAGGAAGCGGAGGATGAGCGCCCGCGCATCGCCATCGTCGGCAAGCCGAATGTGGGCAAGTCTTCTCTGGTGAACAAGCTGCTGGGCGAGAACCGGGTGATCGTATCGGACATCGCCGGCACGACGCGGGATGCAATCGATACGACTGTGGAGCGGGACGGCAAGGAGTACGTCTTCATCGACACCGCCGGACTGCGGCGCAAGGCCAAGGTGAAGGAGGATATCGAGCGCTTCAGCACGGTGCGCACGGTGGCCGCCGTGGAGCGCGCGGACGTCGTGGTGTGCATGATTGACGCGGCCGAGGGTATCACCGAGCAGGACGCGAAGATCTGCGGCATCGCGCATGAGAACGGAAAGGGCCTGATCATCGCGGTCAACAAATGGGACGCGATCGAGAAGGACGACAAGACGATCTACCGCTTCCGGGAGAAGGTGCAGCAGTTCCTGTCATTTGCCCCGTACGCGGAGATTCTCTTTATCTCGGCCAAGACCGGGCAGCGGGTATCGAAGCTGTTCGAGGCGATCGAGAATGTGATCGAGGCGCAGAACCTCCGTATCTCGACCGGCGTGCTCAACGAGATTATGGCAGAAGCGGTGGCCCTGCAGCAGCCGCCGAGTGATAAGGGAAGACGGCTGAAGCTCTTCTATATCACACAGGCGAGCGTGAAGCCGCCGACGTTCGTGATCTTTGTCAATGACAAGAAGCTGATGCATTTCTCCTACACCAGATATCTGGAGAACCGGATCCGTGACTCCTTCGGCTTCGTCGGAACGCCGCTGCGCTTCATCATCCGTGAGCGCAAGGAGAAGGAACAGTAAGGGCCTGCGAGGCAGAAAGAAGGGACGTTCATGATTCGTACGATACTGGTTTGCGCCGTGGTCGGCTATGCCTTCGGCAATTTCCCTACCGGATATCTCGTCGGCAAGAAGCGCAATATTGATATCCGTGAGCACGGAAGCGGCAACATCGGGACGACCAACAGCCTGCGCGTGATGGGGCTTAAGGCCGGGGCGGTGACCTTCCTGGGGGATATCGCCAAATGTGTGGCGGCGGTCGGCCTGTGCATGCTCCTGTGTAAAAACTGGGGGATGGATGTGAAGCTGATCCAGCTCCTGACCTCGTTTTTTGTCATCCTGGGACACGATTACCCGGCCGCACTGAACTTCAAGGGCGGCAAAGGGATCGCCGCGACCGCGGGGCTCCTGCTGGTTTTTGACTGGCGAATGAGGATTCCGGAGCTGATTGTCTTCCTGCTGATCCTGGTATTTACACGCTATGTCTCGCTGGGG
>JAFPYK010000331.1 GCA_017412265.1 Lachnospiraceae bacterium | reverse complement strand
TACCTGGTGCAGGAGCTGAAGGAGAACAGCCCGTATGAGATCTGCGTGCTGGAAGTGGGGTATTTCAACCATCACGTTGCCCAGCTGATGAATTACGCGGACCAGGTGTATCTGCCTTATCCGGAGATGGAAGGGCCGGACGGCCCGGAGGAGGGCGACCGGAGGATCCAGGCATTTCAGCGTGCCCTGCTCACGGAGGGACTGCCGCAGGTGATGTCGAAGATCACGCGGATTCCGATCCCGGTGGGCGAGGTGGACTGGAGCCGCGCGGAGAAAGTGATTCGGTGCATCCATGACGGAGACGGCTGAGAGGATCGAGAACCTGCTCTCGCTGGTGCGGGAGAAGATGGGGCTGTCCCTGGGGTGGACGGATGACCAGGTGCGGGAGATGATCGACGAGGTGCTCCTCGCGCAGAGCGGGGTGCCGGTGGAGGAGAAGCTGCGGCTCAAGAAGGTGCTTTTTGACGAGCTGCGGGGGTTCGGAGTGATCCAGGATCTGTTGGAAGACCCGCAGATTACAGAGATCATGATCAACGGGCCTGACCGGATCTTTATCGAGAAGGAGGGGCGGCTCTTCCCGACGCAGAGGAGATTTGCCTCCAGGGAGAAGCTGGAGGAGATGATCCGGCGGATGGCGGCCCGCGTGAATCGGACCATCAATGAGTCGCGCCCGATCGCGGACGTGAGACTCGCGGACGGGTCGCGGGTGAATATGGTGCTCTCGCCGGTGGCGGTTGACGGGCCGGCGGTGACCATACGGAAATTCGCGGCGGAGGCGATGACCCTGGAGCAGATGACGGAGAGAGGGTCGATCACGGCGGAGGCCGCGGAGTTCCTGAAGAGGGCGGTGGAGTGCCACAGCAATATCCTGATCTCGGGCGGAACCGGCTCGGGCAAGACGACCTTCCTGAACGCGCTTTCGGCATTTATCCCGGAGGACGAGCGGGTGATCACCATCGAGGATTCTGCGGAGCTTCAGCTGGTGAAGATCCCAAACCTGGTGCGGCTCGAGGTGCGCGAGGCGAACCTGGAGGGCCGGGGCGAGATCACGATCCGGGACCTCGTCAAGAGTGCGCTGCGGATGCGCCCGACGAGGATTATCATCGGGGAGACGAGGGACCAGGCGGCCGCGGACCTGCTGGGGGCCTGGAATACCGGGCACGACGGGAGCCTGAGTACGATCCACGCGAATTCGACGCAGGATGCGCTGACGAGGCTGGAGACGCTGGTCATGACGGGGGCGGAGATACCGCTGCCCGCGATCCGGGCGCAGATGGCTTCGGCGATTGACCTGATCGTGCATCTGGGGAGGATCCGTGACGGGAGCCGGCGGGTGCTGGAGATCACGCAGGTGCTCGGGATGAGCGGCGGGGAGATCCGGCTGAGGAAGCTGTTCACGTACACGAGGCCGCCGGAGGAGGATGAAGGCTCGGAGGGGGTGCTCGTGGCGGAGGGGCCGCTGCCGAAGCCGGAGGAGAAATACCGCGGATCCGCGGGGGATGCCGCGGAGCGGAGGTGAGAAGCTGTGGATTGGAAGAGGGATATCGCGGGCCGGAGGTGAGAGACCGCGGATCGGAAGAAGGATATCGCGGGTCGGAGGTGAGAGATCGTGGAAGAGAGGAGACGAGATGAGACGCTGGAAATTGGCCGGAAGGCGGGCCGGCGCTGCGGGGACTTGCGAGCCCGGCGCCCGGTGGTGGCTGCTTGCCGCGGCCTGCCTGTCCGGAGTGCTGGGGCTTCTGGGCTGGCTGTTCTACCGAAGCCTGCGGGCTGTCCTGATTCTGCAGGCTGCCCTGCCGGCGCTTCTTGTGCCGGTGCGGCGGGAAGAGATGAAGCGGAGAAGGTGGGAGCTGACGCTGGCGTTTAAGGATGCGGCGGAGAGCCTCGGTGCGGCGCTGGGGGCCGGCTACTCGGTGGACAATGCATTTCGCGCGGCGCTTGAGGACCTGCGGAGCCTGTATCCGGCGCAGTCGGTGATTGTGCGGGAGTTCGAGGGGATGCTGGCCGGGGCGGAGCACCGGGACGTGGAGACAGCCCTGGCGGAGTTCGCGGAACGGAGCGGGATCGAGGAGGCCGACCACCTGGCGCAGGTGATGCTGACCGGACGCCGGACCGGCGGGAACCTTCCTGCGATGATCGAGGCTACGGCCCGCGGGATTGAAGAGAAGATCGAGATGAAGAGGGAACTCTCTCTGATGATTGCCGCCAAGCAGCTGGAGAGCCGTATCTTATGCCTGCTGCCCTGCGGCATGATCCTCTATCTTCAGCTGTGTTCGCCCGGGTTCCTGGACCCGCTCTATGAGGGACTGTTCGGGCGGCTGCTCATGAGCGTGCTTCTCGGAATCTATGCGGGAGCAGTGCTGCTCTCGGAGAAGATTGCGTCTGCCTGTGCCGGGGAGGTGTGAGATGAGACGCGGAGGAAGAAGGGTGAGGCTGCCGGCGCTGTGGAATCCGGAACAGCTGGAGGAGCTGTTCCTTCAGGATGAGCAGGCGAAGGCGGCCTACCGGAGGAGGGAGATCCGCCGGCTGGTTCTGGCCTGGGTGCTGGTGCTGGCATTTGTTGCGGCGGCCTGCGCGGCAGCCGGGGCGGAGCAGAGGACGGAGGCCGGGAGATACCTGC
>JAFPYK010000330.1 GCA_017412265.1 Lachnospiraceae bacterium | reverse complement strand
GACTACGGCATGCAGGCGAAGCTCCGGCTGATGCGGCGCTACCCGGACATCGGCGTGTTCGCGGTGCGGGCCTTCTACGAGAAGGACCCGGAGGTCAGCGCGGACATCCAGAAAAGCATGGGCGAGTATCTGAAGGTGCACGCCGCGAAGAAGCTCCAGAACCTCAACCCGGAGGACTTTATCCCCGGGATCGACCTGCAGATGATGTATAAAGAGATGTACTGGGCGTCCGAGGGGTGCCTGTGGGAGTACATCCAGCGCGGCTGCATGGACGTCGACGCGATGGAGCGCGACTTCCGCGAGCTGCTGGACTTCTGGAAGAGCGTTTATCTTCGGAAAGGAGGCTCTGATGACTGAGAAAACTTATGTGACGCCCTCGGGGACGATTCACTACTGGGTAAATGAGATCTCTTCCGGCCGGGGAGCGCTCGTCTTCCTCCCCGGGCTCACGGCCGACCACCGGCTCTTCGAGCGGCAGATCGAGGCATTTGCCGGGGAGTACCGCGTCCTGACCTGGGACGCGCCGGGGCATGCGGCTTCGCGGCCGTTTAAGCTGGATTTCAGCCTGATGGATAAGGCGGCCTGGCTGCACGAGATCCTGGAACGGGAGGGAATCACCCGGCCGGTTCTCATCGGGCAGTCGATGGGCGGCTATGTCTCGCAGTGCTTCCTGGAGAGATATCCGGGCGAGGCGGCGGGCTTTGTCTCGATCGACTCCGCGCCGTTAAAGCGCTGCTACGTGACCGGGTTTGAGATCTGGGCGCTCAAGAATACCGAGCCGATGTACCGGGCATTTCCGTGGAAAATGCTTCGGAGTATCGGCATCAAGGGCTGCTCGGAGACTGCGTACGGCAGGTCGCTGATGGAGTATTTCATCGATTCGTACACGAAGGACGAATATTGCCGGCTCTCCGGGCATGGAATGAAGCTGCTCGCGGAGGCGATGGAGGCGGACCTGCCTTATGTGATTGACTGCCCGGCGGTGCTGATCTGCGGGGAGAAGGACCAGGCGGGCTCGGCGAAGAGCTATAACCGGAGGTGGACGAAGAAGGAAGGGCTGCCGATGTTCTGGATCAGGGACGCGGGGCACAATTCGAACACGGACAAGCCGGAGGAGGTCAACCGGATCATCCGGGAATTCGTCGAAAAGGTGAAGGAGAATCTGCAATGAATGGAAAACTGTTCGTCAAGGGGATTACGCGGTTTGCCGCGGGGCTGGTGCTGGTCGGGCTCCTGCTCTTTCTTCCGGCGGGAACCTTCCGCTACCCGCAGGGATGGCTTCTGATGGGGATTTTATTCATCCCGATGTTTGCCGCGGGGCTGATCATGATGAAGGTGAACCCGGGGCTTCTGGAGAAGCGCCTGAACGTGAAGGAGAAGGAGAGTGAGCAGAAGGAAGTGATCGTGCTCAGCGGGATCATGTTCCTCGCGGCCTTCATCCTGGCAGGGCTGAGCTTCCGGTTCGGCTGGCTGATGCTGCCGCTCCCGGCGAGCATCTCGGCAGCGACCGTCTTCCTCGCAGCTTATGCGCTCTATGCGGAGGTGCTCCGCGAGAATACGTACCTTTCGAGGACGATCGAGGTCCAGGAGGACCAGAAGGTGATCGATACGGGGCTCTACGGGGTCGTCCGGCATCCGATGTACTTGGCGACGGTCCTGCTCTTTCTCGCGATGCCGCTGGTGCTGGGTTCGGTGATCTCTTTTGTGATCATGCTGGCTTACATTCCGATCATCGCGAAGCGGATCCGGAATGAGGAAGAGGTGCTGAAAAACGGGCTGGCCGGGTATGAGGAGTATATGCAGAAGGTGAAATGGAGGATGATACCGTATATCTGGTAGGGCGTCATGTCTTCTCTCCTCGCCTGGGGACGGCTCGTCGAAAAGCACATGACGCTTACCGGGTCTTGCTAGTCTGGGAGTCGCCTAGTCATAGCATGTGAAACGCATCTGGCGTTTCACGTGCTTATGACCCGGTTTTCCGAAGGAAAATCGGCCTGCCGTAAGGCAGGTTTGCGGAACGCTTTTTCCTTGCGTTCCGCAAAGTCTATCCCCTGGCTCTGTGATTCGCGGAGGGGAGTGGAAAACATTTGTTATATTCCCTGACGCTGGGAGCCGCGATGGGTAAAATGCTCGTATCGTGTGGGTCTGGGATTCGTGGTTTCAGTTTTGTTTTGTTGTGGTTCTGCAGATTTCTGCCGCTGCAGAGTTTTGACGATGCAGATTTCTGCTGCTGCAGAGTTTTGGTGAAGCAGTGTTGCGGCGCTGTAGATTTTTGCCAAGATAGAATTTTGCAATGGCGGAGAACTGCCGCAGCAAAATTTTGCTTTGGTAAAGCAGCAGAGAAGAAGAGAAGGAAACCGGGGAGGGGCATTGAGGATGACCCTCCCCGGAGCGTTTTAAGAGACCGCGTGACTGCGGGAGCGCAGGATTTGACCCCGTGTGAGGCGGGATGGTATAATCATCCCGGAACTTGAGTGACAGATATTTGCAGAGGAAACGTATGATTGAGTTGGAAGAAATCCCTGTGGAGAGAATGGCGGAGTTTTGGGAGCTTCACATGAGATATCTCGTGGATGACGGGATCATTTTCGATGAAGACGACAGGGCTTATTTTTCCGGAAGGGAATACCGCGGCATCCTGGAAGAGCATATGAGACGCGATACGGACCGGCATCACATGGTGTATTTCCGCCGGGACGGGGAGCGGATCGGAGCGGCTTCGTACTGCATTTACCAGAGTGAGGACGGGAAATGTTTTATCCTGGACTTCTGGGTCTTCCCGGAGTTTCGGGGAAATGGCACGGGACACCGCTGCTTCGAGGCGCTTCAGGCGTACGCGGAGGCGGACGGGGCGAAGTATTATGAGCTCAACAGCGAGAAGGAGGACTCGGTCCGGTTCTGGAAGTCCCTGGGATTTGCGGAGCACGGCAGGGATGAGTATGATATGCCTCTGCTGGTGAAGCGTTGAAAGGAGTGTGGGACATGGACCGACTGGAGGCCTTTGAGCGGATGCTTGCGGAGATCCTGGCGCAGGCGGAGGCGGAAAGCAGGAAGATGGAGGAGCTGAAGGCGGCGGGAAAGGAGAAGTCCGCGACGTACCGCCAGTATCTCAGCAACAAGATGCTTTACCGGATGATCCTTGACAAGTACAGAGAATACGGCTTGACGGAGTGAAAAAGGCGCATGGGAAAACGAATTCATTTTCCATGCGCCTTGTTTTTTTATCTATCGCCTCCGGTCTCTGGAGGAGCGTGAGCCTCGCTTCGGGGGCTTCTGGTACGTTCCCAGGTTCCGGTATCTGGCCCGGCGGGAGGCCTCTCTGCGCCGCGGTATCACGACCAGCTGCCGGTAGAGGAAGAGGCCGAGAAGCAGAAGCAGGATCACGCCGCAGATCACGAGGATCAGGATGCCTTTCTCGGTCAGGTGGATCTCCGGCAGATGAATCTCCGGCCAGGAGATCTTGCGCCGCTTTGTCTCGATCTCGCCCTGCTCTTCGGTTGAGTTCTCCGGCAGGAGTCCCGAAGGGATCTCGCCGGCCCCCGAAGGGGTGAAGATCACATTGCCGGTGCCGAGCACGTGGCTGCCGAGCCGGTACTCGACGGTGGCTACCAGGCGGCTCGAATCACCGCTCTGCTCCGCGTAGGGGACGGTCAGCAGCTTTGTCTCCACGAGATCCGGGGAGACGCCCCGGGGGATGACGATCTGCCCGCCGCCTTCCGCGCGCAGCGGGTTGTAGAAGGTTGAGAACAGTGTATTGAAGCGGCCGAAGGTCGGCAGATGATTCAGCGAGATCAGGTCTGACGCGGCCGGGTCGGTCATGGTGAAGTTCTTAAATGCGGTCTCGAAGAGGGAACTGGTATCGGTGTACTGGTTCATCTCGTCGGTGTAAGGGGAGCCCGCGCCCATCACGACACAGATCAGCTCCATTCCGTCCTTGCGGGCGTTGGTCACCAGCGTGTAGCCGGCGTCGTCGGTGTAGCCGGTCTTGCCGCCGATGCAGAATTCGTATTTGAATTTGGGCAGGCGGTAGGCGTAGCGCATCTGGTGGTGGTTGCTGCAGTGGCGCTCCTCGTCGGTCAGGTTGGTGGTGGGCAGGATGTAGATCTGGGTGTAGGTGATCTTGCGGTAGGTCTCGTTGCGCATGGCCGCCTGCGTGATCAGGGCCAGGTCGTAGGCGCAGGTCCAGTGCTGCTCGTCCGGCAGGCCGTGCGGGTTGTGGAAATGAGAATTCACGCAGCCGAGGCGCTCGGCGTACTCGTTCATGAGCTTCGAGAACTCGTCGATCCTGCCGTAGCCGGAGACGTGCTCCGCGAGGGCGTAGGCGACCTCGTTGGCGGAGACCAGCATCATCACGTAGAGGCACTGCTCGACGGTGAGGATCTCGCCCTCTTTGATGCCGGCGCTCGAGCCGTAGGTGTTGAAAACCGCGTCGTGGGAGAAGGTGACTTCCTCGGAGAGGGAGCAGTTCTCCAGAACGATCAGGGCGGTCAGGATCTTCGTCAGGCTGGCCGGGTACATCTTCTGCTGCGAGGCTTTCTCGTAGAGGATGCAGCCGGTGGTCTGTTCCATGAGAATGGCGGTCTGGGCAGAGATCTGGGGCATGCCAAGCCAGGCGTCGTCCACCGCGGCGCGCACGGAGGCCGTGTGGGTGCCGCCGGCCGCGATCGCCAGCGCGAGCAGCAGGGCTGCCAGTCGGTACATCTTAGGAAATACTCTCTGCTTCATCTGATCAACCATCCATCCGAATAATAAGGAAACACATAGAGAAATTATAGTAAAAACCGCCCGTAAGTACAAGAAGTATTTCACGGGCATTTGTTTTCGGCAGGCGGAGCGGGGAGCGCCGGCACGGATTAGAGAAGTTATAATTGGGGCAAAGCCCGACAAATAGGGATATATACACAAATAAATATATACACATCTTGAAGATTGTTGTGCGGAAGTGCCCGAGCCTGTATAATGGATCATGACATATTATCGACTCGTAAAAGTGCCCGCGGACTTATGTCCGCGGAGCGGCTCTCTGCGCCAAAGCGCCGCAGGGAGGACTGTCCGGCGGCAAACAGATCCCGGCGGATACCGGAAGCCTGATCGGCAACCTGAAGAGATTTGCCGCGAACCTCTTCGGAGGCAAGGGCCAGGGCGTGCCGGCGGAAGAGGAAGAAGAAGCCACGGCGACGATGTATTTCACCTACCACAACGACGATGCCGCGGACCTGAACATCAAGTTCATCCTGGAGAGCGTCACGGATGATGAGCTGGCGGATTACCTGTCGAACGGGGATTTCTTCGCGGCAGCGGCTGCGCTGGTCGTGCTCGTGATCCGCAGGAGACGGGAGGACTCGGAGGAGTGACGGAAGGGTCTGACCGTAAGCAAAATCGTCAGTGAATGGAACTGATCGGAGAGGGGCCGACCGGAGAAATCCGGCCGGCCCCTCTTGCACGATTCTTGTCTTTTTGTCCTGGATTTGCTACACTATAAGCAGAATGTAAGACGGAGAGGAATTACAATGCGGCTTAGAAATATCAGGGGTTCACGGGAGAGAATCGAGGAGAACCGGTTTGTCATCAACGATCCGAAATCGTACCGCGGGCGCTGGAGGGAGCTCTTCGGGAACGACCGTCCGCTCCACATTGAGATCGGTATGGGGAAGGGCAAGTTTATCAGCGAGATGGCGGCGCTTCATCCGGAGATCAACTATCTGGGCATCGAGAAGTATTCGAGCGTCCTGATCCGGGCGCTGGACAAGCAGGAGGAGACGGAGGCCCCGAACCTGCGCTTTATCCGCATGGAGGCGGAGGAGGTGTGTGAGGTTTTCGCACCCGGCGAGGCGGACCGGATCTACCTGAATTTCTCGGATCCGTGGCCGAAGGACCGGCACGCGAAGCGGCGGCTGACGTCGCGGGAATTCCTGCGCCGCTACGACCAGATCCTGGCAGAGGGCGGTCAGATCGAGTTTAAGACCGACAACCGGCCGCTGTTTGATTTCTCGGTGGATGAGGCGAGGGAGGCCGGATGGCAGATGCTTGTGTGTACCTATGACCTGCACCACAGTGAATTTGCGGAGGGCAATGTGATGACCGAGTACGAGGAGAAGTTCTCCGCGCTCGGCAATCCGATTCATAAATATATCATTTGCAGAAAGTGACGGGCAACAGGATGAAGAAAATGTGTTGGATGGCGGCTGCCTGTCTGTGCCTGCTTCTGGCCGGATGCGGGAAAGGATCGGTGAAGGATGTGATTCCGAAGAAGAAGCTGGAGGGCAATTCGCTCTATGTGAAGAAGGTGGAGAACCTGCCGGAGGACTTCATCTGCGGCATGGACGCATCCTCGGTGCTTGCGGAGGAGGCGTCCGGCGTGGTGTACCGCAATTACGCGGGAGAAGAGCAGGATGTGTTTCAGACCCTCGCGGAAGCTGGGGTGAACACGATCCGCGTGCGTGTCTGGAACGACCCGTTTGACGCGGAGGGCAACGGCTTCGGCGGCGGCAACTGCAACATCGACACCGCGGTCGAGATCGGAAAGCGCGCGACGGGCTTCGGGATGTCCCTGCTGGTGGACTTCCACTACTCGGATTTCTGGGCGGACCCGAACAAGCAGATGTGCCCGCGGGCCTGGGAAGGCATGGCCATCGAGGAGAAGACCGAGGCCGCTTACCAGTACACGAAGGAGTGCCTGGAGAAGCTCAAGAAGGCCGGCGTGAAGGTCCGCATGGTCCAGGTGGGCAATGAGACCAACGGCGCGCTGGCAGGCGAGACGAAATGGTTCGACATCCAGTACATCATGCAGGCCGGCGCGAAGGCGACGAGGGAGGTCTTCCCGAAGGCGCTGGTGGCGGTTCATTTCGCGAACCCCGAGACCGCGGGCCGCTACATGGATTACGCGAAGAAGCTGGACTATTACCAGGTGGACTACGATGTATTTGCAAGCTCCTACTATCCGTTCTGGCACGGGACGCTGGAGAACCTGGGAAATGTCCTGAGCGAGGTCGCGCAGACCTACGGCAAGAAGACGCTGATCGTCGAGACGTCCTATGCATACACCGGCGAGGACACGGACTTCTCCGGCAACACCATCGGCGACGGCAGCGCGGTGGTCAAGAACTATCCGTACACCGTGCAGGGGCAGGCCAACTCGGTGCGCGATGTCTTCGACGTCGCCGCGAACCACGCGAAGGACTGCCTGGGCGTGGTCTACTGGGAGGGCACCTGGATCAGTGTCGGCGGAAGCTCCTGGGAGGAGAACTCGGCGCTCTGGGAGAAATACGGCTCGGGCTGGGCCTCGAGCTACGCGGCGGCCTATGACCCGGACGACGCGGGCAAGTATTACGGCGGAAGCGCGGTGGACAACCAGGCGATGTTTGACGCGGAGGGCAAGCCGCTCGAGTCCCTGCAGGTCTTCAACCTGATCCGCTACGGCAATGAGGTCCCGGTGAAGGCGGACGCGCTGGAGGACACCTATCTCGAGGTGGACTTAAACGGGACGATCGCGATGCCGGAGAAGGTGAACGCGGTCATGAACGACGGCTCGAAGCAGGAGGTGCCGGTGACCTGGAAGGTGACCGACGCAGAGCTTCAGAAGATGTACGAGGGCGGCCCCGCGAAGTACGAGATCGCCGGCGAAGCGGAGGGCATGCAGGCCCGCTGCTATCTGTCGATGGTCGAGTACAATTTCCTGGAGAATCCGGGATTTGAGGACGGGGGCTCCGAGGGCTGGTTCGTTGAGGACCGGGGCGGTGCGGACCAGATCTACGCCGAAGAAAAAGGGACCGATTCCCTCTCCGGCACCTGGCACATGCATTTCTGGAGCGCGAAGCCCGGAACGGTGGACTTTAACCTCATGCAGCTGGTCAGGGACCTCCCGGCGGGCGATTACCGGTTCGAGATCTCGATCATGGGCGGCGACGCCGGCGAGACCGAGATCTATCCGTTCGTGATGCTGGGCGGCGAGATGATCCGGGGCGACCTCATGGAGATCACCTGGTATAATGACTGGCACACCGGCGGGGTGGCGAAGTTTACCGTGCCGGAAGGGGAGCTGGTCACGGTCGGCCTTCATGTGAAATGCGCGGGCGAAGGAAACGGCGCCTGGGGCAAGATCGACGACGCGAAGCTCAATTCGGTGAGTGAGTAGAGTCACCGGACCATATAGATCGAAACAAATGAAAATTCATCTGGGAGGATAGAAAAGCGATGATCACCAACGACAAAGGGATTGTGGAGTTAAAGCATTTCATACTTCGGGAGGTATGCCGGCTGGCCTGGGAGGAGAAACTGACTCCCGAGGAGACCGACCGCATCGTCTACGAGGTTAGCCCGGGACCCAAAGCGGAGTACCGCTGCTGCGTCTACAAGGAAAGAGAGATCGTGCGCGGGCGTATCCGCCTGGCGATGGGCGAGTGCCCGGAACCCTCGCATCAGTCCAAGAATGTGGTCCAGGTCATTCCGGCCGCGTGCGACGACTGCACGATCCAGGACTATTTTGTGACCGACGTGTGCCGGTTCTGCCTCGGTAAAGCGTGCCTGAACTCCTGCAAGTTCGGCGCGATCACCCCCGGCGATTCGAAGATGCACATCGATCTGACCAAGTGCAAGTCCTGCGGCCAGTGCGCGAAGGCCTGCCCGTTCGGCGCGATCGTGCACCAGGAGCGCCCCTGCAAGAAGGCCTGCCCGGTCGGCGCGATCTTCTATGACGAGGCGGGCATCTGCCAGATCGACGAGAGCAAATGCATCCACTGCGGCCACTGTATTCACAACTGCCCGTTCGGTGCGATCGGCTCGAAGATCTACACGATAGACGTGATCCGCGCGATCCAGGCCGGCAAGCGTGTCATCGCAATGTGCGCGCCTGCGACCGAAGGCCAGTTCGGCAAGGACGTGACGATGGGAGCGATCCGCCAGGCCCTCAAGAAGGCCGGATTCGCGGATATGGTGGAGGTCGGCCTCGGCGGCGACATGACCGCGGCCTATGAGGCGAAGGAGTGGATCGAGGCCCGCAAGGAAAGCAAGATCATGACAACCTCCTGCTGCCCGGCTTTCATCTCGATGCTGCATCATCATTTCCCGAAGATCTATGCGGAAAATAAGTCGACGACGGTCTCGCCGATGGTTGCGGTCTCGCGTTATCTGAAGTCTCTGGATCCGGACTGCGTCACGGTCTTTATCGGGCCCTGCATCGCGAAAAAGGGAGAGACCCAGAACGAGTTCATCAAGGAGTCCGCGGACTACGCGCTGACCTACGGAGAGATCGTGGCGATGCTGGACGCGAAGGGCGTTGCCATCGAGCCCGCGGAGGGCGAGTACCAGGAGGCGTCCGTCTTCGGCAAGAAGTTCGCCGGCAGCGGCGGCGTCGGCGGCGCGGTGCTTGAAGTGATGAAGGAGATGGGCGAAGACGTCGATGACATCCGCGTCATGACCGTGGCCGGCGGAGACGAGTGCCGGAAAGCCATGCTCCTCCTGAAAGTCGGAAAGCTCGACACGGACTTCGTGGAATGCATGATCTGCCCCGGCGGCTGCGTCGGCGGTCCTTCCAAGCACCGGGCCGAAAATGAGGTGCTGAAGGCGCGGACGAACCTCCTCGGGCAGGCAGACAAGCGCGGAATCCTCGAGAATCTGAAAAAATACCCGATGGACAAGTTCTCGATGTACCGCGACGGCAGTATGCCGGACGAGGGATAAAAAAACTTGAAAAAACGCTTGCATTTCCCGTAAACCTGTTATATAATCATTCTTGCGTTTCGGAAGAGACGCAGGAAATCGCTTCCTTAGCTCAGTTGGAAGAGCACCTGACTCTTAATCAGGGTGTCCAGGGTTCGAGCCCCTGAGGGAGCACTTGGAGCATTGTTTTTGCAGATAATATGCTGCGGGGACGGTGCTTCATTTTCGTTTAAAGAGGTCGCGAAATCGGAACAGGCGTATCCCCTGTGCTTGCACAGAGGGGATACGCCTGTTTTGATTTCAGGCGAAGCGTAAGCGAGCCGGACGCTCCGAAGGAG
>JAFPYK010000329.1 GCA_017412265.1 Lachnospiraceae bacterium | reverse complement strand
GCACTGCTCGCGCAGTGCCCCGGGGCGTTATCACACACACATAGAAAGTAAATCTTCAAATCCGTTTACTCCGGCCGCTCCATCGGCACGAAGGTCCGCGTATCTTCCTTCTCCTCTTTCAGCTTCTGATACGCCGCAACGGCCTGCTCGCAGAAATAATCCTGCGCGCACAGAAGCTCCTTGCCTCTCTTGTCCACGCGGGCATAGGTCCCGTCCGCCTGCAGGATCCGCGCCTTCACGGTATCCGCCAGCTGAACGTCGAGGATCTCCTTCGCCTTCTTCATCAGGTCCGGATCCTCGATCGGGAAGAGAATCTCCACGCGATGGTCCAGGTTCCTCTGCATCCAGTCGGAGCTCGCCATATAGATCTCCGGAGAGCCGTCATTTTCAAAGTAGAAGATGCGCGCGTGCTCCAGGAAATCGCCGACCAGCGAGCGCACGCGGATGTTCTCGCTCACGCCCGGCACGCCGACCTTCAGGCAGCAGATGCCGCGCACGATCAGGTCGATCTGCACGCCGGCCGCCGCAGCCGCATACAGCTCCGAGATAATCCCGCCGTCGCAGAGAGAGTTCATCTTCGCGATGATTCTGGCCGGTCTCCCGCCTTCCGCGATCCGTCTCTCGCGGCGGATCAGCTCGTAGAACCGGTTGCGCAGCCACAGCGGCGCCAGCGCCAGGCGGTTCCAGGAGAGCGGCTCCGAATAACCCGAGAGCATGTTGAACACCGCGGTCGCGTCCTCGCCCACCGGAACCGAGCAGGTGAACAGGCCCGTATCCGTGTAGAGCTTCGCGGTAGAATCATTGTAGTTGCCGGTCGCCAGATGCACATAGCGTCGGATGCCGTCGTCCTCGCGGCGCACCACCAGCGTGATCTTGGAGTGAGTCTTTAAGCCCATCAGGCCGTAGATGACGTGGCAGCCGGCCTGCTCCAGCTTTCTCGCCCAGACGATGTTATTCTCCTCGTCGAATCGTGCCTTCAGCTCCACCAGCACCGTCACCTGCTTGCCGTTCTCCGCTGCCTCCGCGAGGGAAGCGATGATCGGCGAGTTCGAGCTGACGCGGTAGAGGGTCTGCTTGATCGCGAGCACGTCCTTGTCCTTGGCGGCCTGACGCACGAAATCCACGACCGGCTCGAAGGTCTGGTAAGGATGATGCAGCAGGATGTCGCCCTGGCGGATCTTGTCGAAGATCGTATCGCCCTCGCGGGTGACGATCTCCGGCACCGGCTGAGGCGTGTAGCCCGGGTTGCGCAGGGCCGCGAAGCCCTTCGTCCCGTAGAACTTCATCAGGAAGGTCAGGTCCAGAGGCCCGTTCACCGCGAAGATGTCCTCGTCCTTGATCGCAAGCTCCTTCTTCAGGATCTTTAACAGACGCTTGTCGCACCCCTCCTCGATCTCCAGGCGGATCGCCTCTCCCCACTGGCGCTTCTTCAACTGCTTCTCGATCTCGGTCAGAAGATCCGCAGCCTCATCCTCGTCGATCGTCAGGTCCGCGTTGCGCATCACCCGGT
>JAFPYK010000328.1 GCA_017412265.1 Lachnospiraceae bacterium | reverse complement strand
CTTTAAGTCCCTTCCTTCGCTCATATAGGTGATCTGTGCCGAGGCGATCTCCTCCGGCCGGTCGGTGATGACCTTATACCACCCGCTGTATTTCATTTTCCCGCCGGGCGCGCCGTCGGACTGCAGATTGCACTCGAGGCCCGGCATCGGGAAGAAGTTCCAGAAGATCTCCTCCGGGAAATCCGTCTCTTCCGCGGCCGTCCTGCCGTCCTCCGTCACCAGCACCATCGGATTCTCATACCGCTCGAAGAGATGCCCGGTAAAGGTCCCGCGGAAGTTTCCGTCTCCATCGGCGGTGAGAGGCACCTGCATCCCGTTCACCTGAAATACAACCGCTGTCTTCTCCGTATACTCTTTCAGCCTTGCAGAGACCTCCACCTCCGCTGTCCGGCCGTTGTAATCCGCCTCTCCGATCTCCCACGTGAAGCCCCAGACGACCTTGTCCTGGTTCTCGATCTGCTCTTTTAATTCCCTGAGCTCGTCCTGCAGCCCGTTCTGCTGCGACTCCATCCGAAGCAGCGTGCTCTGAAGAGCATTGATCCTTCCGTTCAGTGCATTGATGATCAGGAACGAAGCGACCACAAGGATCATCAGCACCACCCGGTAGACCCCGTTCACCGTTGTCCCCGGCTCCGGGATCGAACTGTGCGTGTCCCTCTCCTCGCCGCGGGCGATCTTATCCAGCCGCCTGTTATATGCAAAGATGCCGATCACGGCGAACACAATGCCCGCCGCCAGCAGGATACCCAAATATACCACAACGCTTGCCATGCTGCTACCTCCGGTTAAATGTTAAAGAATCTGCGGAAGTCACTGTAGTAACTCCTCGTCACGTCTGCCAGCGTCCCGTCCGAGAGTGTCAGGATGTACTTCATCGAGAGGGACGGCCGGATCTTTTTCACATGTTTCCTTGATATGATGACGGACTTGCTGATGCGGAGGAACTCCTGCGGATCCAGCAGGGATTCCAGCTGATACATCCGGTCCTGGGCGAGATAAGTGCCCTGCATCGTATGAATCTCAATCTCTTTTCCGAACGCCTCGATGTAGATCACCTCGTCGGTCGACACGCGCAGGTGTTCTCTCTTCTCATTACGTGCGGAGAGGAATGCCGGGTATCTGGAAGCTTCCGTGATCATGTATTCCGCGGTATCACTGATCTCAAGCCCGTGATCTTCCAGATAATCCCTGACGAAGTCGTATTGATCTTCCGGGACCGATATGCGAATCTTCATAAGCCTTCCTCCTTTCCTTTGCAATTGCATCTTATCAGATGCCAAATGTACTGGCAATCCTTTGGAAACAACATGCACCAAAAGCGGGCACAACATGCATCAGATACATATTGTGCCCGCCGGTTATCGCGGTAACGCGTCCTAATTCTCTTCTTCTCCCAGAAGATATTCCAGAAACACCGGGATCCTCTTCTCCCAGGAGGCTTCGTTATGCACGCCTCCGGGAACCGTCCGCGCGGCAGCCTGCGCGCCGGCACGGCTAAGTTCTGCGGCCGCGGTGAACATCTCCGCGAAGATCTCCTGCTCCTCGGGCGGGACCTCGGCCGTACCCATGTCCATATAGACTCTCGTCGTTTTCTGCACCGGTGCGCGAAGCAGTTCGTGCAGCTTCTCTCCTCCTGCCCAGAAGCATGCGGAGAGTGCGGCCGCCCGGGAATACACATGGTTATAGGCGGTGACCGCATAGAGGCTCATCAGGCCGCCCATCGAGCTGCCCGCGATCATCGTATG
>JAFPYK010000327.1 GCA_017412265.1 Lachnospiraceae bacterium | reverse complement strand
GTCCGCGAGATCCCCCAGCCACGACTGGAGGAAGCTTGAGAGCACCGCGGCCAGCATGATGATCGTCCCCACCATCGAGCTCTCGAATCCGTTGGCCCCCAGGACCACCGCGGCGAAATTCACCACACACACGAAGGAGACCCAGTAGGCCATCTGCACCAGCGCGTAATGAAACGTCAGCCGGTGCGCGAGCCGCTCTGCCTCCATTTTCATTTCATTCATGTTCCCCATCCCCGTTGTTTTGTATTATCAGATCCGCCGGCTTACCGCAGCCACACCGCGAGCTCCCGCACGTGCGAGAGTCCCACGAGCTCGATCTTTGCCTTGCCCTGCTTCTTTAAGAAATCTGCCGTGCTCTTCGGCAGCAGCACCCGCTCAAATCCCAGCTTCTCGGCCTCCGCGACCCGCTGCTCCGCCATCGGCACGGCCCGGATCTCTCCGGTCAGGCCGACCTCGCCGAACGCGATGCAGTGCTCGTCGACCGCCTTGTTGGAATAGCTCGAAAGGATCGCCAGCACGATCGCGAGGTCCATCGCGGGCTCGCTGATCCTCATGCCGCCGGCCACGTTCACGTACGCGTCGTACGTGTTGAGCGGCAGCCCCAGGCGCTTCTCCAGCACCGCCATCAGGAGATTCACGCGGTTATAGTCCGTGCCCGCCGCGGTCCGCCGCGGCATATTGAAGCTCGTCTGGCAGATCAGCGCCTGCACCTCCACGAGGATCGGCCGCGTGCCCTCCATCGAGCAGGCCACCACCGACCCGGACTCGCCCTCCGGCTTGCCCTGCAGCATATACTCCGAAGGATTCAGGATCTCCACGAGCCCCTCGCTTCGCATCTCGAAGACACCGATCTCGTTCGTCGATCCGAAACGGTTCTTCACGCCGCGCAGGATCCGGTAAGCCGCCTGGTTCTCGCCCTCGAAATAGAGCACCGTATCCACCATATGCTCGAGCATCCGCGGTCCCGCCACGGTTCCTTCCTTGGTCACATGGCCCACGATGAAGATCGAGATGTTCCGGCTCTTGCCCTCCTGCAGCAGCACCGACGTGCACTCCCGCACCTGGCTGACACTGCCCGGCGCGCTCGCGACCTCGTCCTTGTACATCGTCTGGATCGAGTCGATGATCACATACTCCGGCTGCTCGCGCTCCATCGCGCCGACGACCAGGTCCAGGTTCGTCTCCGAGAGCAGCAGGAGGTCGTCCGCAAATGTTCCGAGGCTCCCCGCGAGGCGGTCTGCCCGCATCCGGATCTGCCGCAGCGACTCCTCGCCGGACACATAGAGAATCTTGTGTCCCTGCGAGGCCAGCCGCCCGCACATCTGCAGGAGCAGCGTCGACTTGCCGATGCCCGGATCGCCCCCCACGAGGATGAGCGAGCCGCGCACGATCCCGCCGCCGAGCACACGGTCCAGCTCGCCGATGCCGGTGAGCGTCCGGTCCTCTTCCTCGCGGGAGATCTCCGAGAGCCTCTCCGGTTTTGCGGCGCCGGCGAGCACGCTCTTCGCCCCGCCGGAGCCCTTGCCCCTCCCGCTCGCGGAGGAAGGCGCCTCCACCAGCGTGCCCCAGCTCCTGCAGCCGGGGCACTGGCCCATCCATTTGGCAGATTCATATCCGCATTCCTTGCAGAAAAATGTAATCTTATCCTTAGCCAACTTTATATCTCCTATATTCTACAGGTGTAGTTAATTCTCCTTCTCCTTCGCGGCAAAGCAGATCTTTCCCTGCCGGAATCCCACATTCACCGTGTCCCCGGCCTTCGCGCCTCCCGCCAGGATCGTCTCCGCCAGCGCGTCCTCGATCTCGGTCTGGATCGCCCGCCGGAGCGGTCTCGCACCGTACGTCACGTCAAAATTCTTCTCGGTCAGGTGATCCACCACCGCCGGCGAAACCTTGAGCGTGATGCCCATCTGCTCCTTCAGGCGCTTCTGCGTCTGCGAGAGCAGCAGCCGCACGATCTGGCGGATCTCCTCCTTGCTCAGCGTGTGGAAGACCAGGATCTCATCAATACGGTTCAAAAACTCCGGCCGGAAGATCCTCTTGACCTCATCCATGACCTGGGTCTTCATCCGCTCGTAGGAGGCCTTCTCGTCCGTCCCCGCGCCGAATCCCAGCGTCTTCGGAGCCACGATCCGCTGCGCGCCCGCATTGCTCGTCATGATGATGACCGTGTTCTTGAAGCTCACCTTGCGCCCCTGCGCGTCGGTGATGTGGCCGTCATCCAGCACCTGCAGCAGGATGTTGAACACGTCCGGATGCGCCTTCTCGATCTC
>JAFPYK010000326.1 GCA_017412265.1 Lachnospiraceae bacterium | reverse complement strand
CTCCGGATGAAGAACAAGGAGCTGGACCTCCTGATCGTGGTCAACATGTTCCTCACCGGCTTTGACGCCACCACGCTCAACACCCTCTGGGTGGATAAAAACCTGAAGATGCACGGCCTGATTCAGGCCTTCAGCCGTACCAACCGCATCCTCAACAGCATCAAGACCATCGGCAACATCGTCTGCTTCCGCAATCTGCAGAAGCGGGTGGACACCGCGATTGCCCTCTTCGGCGACAAAAACGCCGGAGGCATCGTGCTGATGAAGACCTTCAGCGATTATTACTATGGTTATGTTTCGGTGGATGGATCCAGGGCACCCGGCTATGTGGATCTGGTGAACGAGCTGGGGACGAAGTTCCCGCTCTCCGAGCCCCAGATCATCGGGGAGCAGAACCAGAAGGACTTCATCTCCCTCTTCGGCGCGATTCTCCGGATGCGAAACCTTCTGCTGTCCTTCGATGATTTTGCGGGCAGGGAGCTGATCTCCGAACGCGACCTGCAGGATTATCTCGGACGGTATCAGGATCTGCGGGATGAGTGGAAGCGGAAACGCGAGCGCGGTGAGAGCACCGACATTACCGATGATATTGTCTTCGAGATCGAACTCATCAAGCAGATCGAGATCAACATCGACTACATTCTCATGCTGGTGAAGAAGTACCACGACACCCATTGTGAGGATAAGGAAGTCCTCATTACGATTCAGAAGGCCGTGGATGCCAGTCCCGAACTGCGCAGCAAGAAGCAGCTCATCGAGGCCTTCATTGCCGGTGTCAACGATGTGGACGATGTGCTGGCTTCCTGGAACTCTTTTGTTGCCCGGCAGCGTGAGACGGATCTTCAGGAACTGATCCGGGAAGAGAAGCTGAAGTCGGAGGAGACCCGCGCCTTCCTCGAAAATGCGTTTCGCGACGGGGAAGTGAAGACCACCGGTACTGATATTGATAAGCTTATGCCGCCGGTGTCACGCTTCGGCGGCTCCGGCCGTGCGGCCAAAAAGCAGACCGTCATCGATAAGCTCCGCGCCTTCTTCGATAAGTATTTCGGCGTCGGAAGCAGCCTGGAGCCGGAAACCGAGGCCGAGACCGAGTCTGAGTCCGAGACAGACGATCATGTCATCAGGCTTTATAACCTGCCGGAGGAGGAAGGCTTCCCCCTGGCAGCACAGCATGGCACAGTATTTGAGGAAACATAGGGGAAGAGACGGATGCAGGCTGCAGAAGTCAAAATCAAAGGAATTGTACAGGGGGTAGGATTTCGTCCGTTCATCCACCGCCTGGTGCGTGAGCACGGCCTGAAGGGGACGATCCGGAACACCTCCTCCGGGGTGACCATGGAGCTGGAAGGAGAGGGAGAGGCGATCCGCCGGTTCCTCACAGCTCTGCCCACTGAGGCCCCGCCCCTCGCGGTGATCGAAGAGATCAGCAACCGGGAGATTCCGGTGAAAGGCTTTGAGACCTTTACCATCATCGGCAGTGAGCGGCAGGATGAGCGGAACACCCTCATCTCGCCGGATATCTCGATCTGCCCGGACTGCCTTCGGGAACTCCGCGATCCGGCCGACCGGCGATACCGCTACCCCTTTATCAACTGCACCAACTGCGGGCCGCGCTTTACGATCATCGAGGACGTGCCCTACGACCGGCCGAAAACTTCCATGAAGGCCTTCCCGATGTGCCCGAACTGTGAAAAAGAATATCACGACATCGAAAACCGCCGCTATCACGCCCAGCCGGACTGCTGCCCGGTGTGCGGACCGGAAGTGTCCTATTTGGACGCGGCGGGGAGCCCTGTAGAGGGAGATGCCGTTGAGCTCGCGAGAAGCGCGCTGAAAGCCGGACAGATCATCGCGGTGAAAGGCCTCGGCGGCTTCCACCTGGCCTGCCGCTGCGACG
>JAFPYK010000325.1 GCA_017412265.1 Lachnospiraceae bacterium | reverse complement strand
GTCGAAGAAGCCAAATATGCAAATGTAGATATATAAAGCACACCTGACACACGGACTAAGTTCGGCTTTCAGTTTACTGAAAAGCCGATACTGAGGACGTGTGTAGGGGTGGACAAGGAGCGAAGCTCCTCTGCCACCCCGTAGTGAGCAATGCGCAGCATTGCGAACCTGGGTGTGCGTAAGCGCCCTAACCTCTATGTCGCATTCGAATGACAGCTTGCTGGCAATTCGAATTTGGTTCAGGGGGTGGGGATGCGTCCTTTATTTAAACTATAACACCTGTACGGAGGCAAAGATTTATGCCGAAACAAGATGCAGATACCATCATCCAGCTGGATTTTTCCGAGGAGATGCGCAATTCCTACCGGGATTATGCGATGAGCGTCATCATCGCCAGAGCCCTGCCGGACATCCGCGACGGTCTGAAGCCCGTCCAGCGCCGGATCCTCTACGCGATGAACGAGCTCGGCCTCTCCCCCGATAAGCCGCACCGCAAGAGCGCCAGAATCGTCGGCGACACGATGGGCAAATACCACCCGCACGGCGACAGCTCCATCTATGACGCCCTGGTGCACATGGCCGAGGACTACTCCCTCTCCGCCCCTCTGGTGGACGGGCACGGCAACTTCGGCTCCATCGACGGCGACGGCGCCGCGGCCATGCGTTATACTGAGGCCCGGCTCTCCCCGATCTCCATGACTCTTCTGGAGAACCTGAACAAAGGGCTTGTCGATTTCATACCGAACTTCGACGAGAGCGAGAAAGAGCCCGTTGTCCTCCCAGCGATGATCCCTCATCTTCTCATCAACGGCACCACCGGCATCGCGGTCGGCATGGCCACCAACATTCCGCCCCACAACCTGGGCGAAGTGATTGACGCCGCCATCGCATACATGGACCGCCCGTCCATTTCCACCGAAAAGCTGTTAGAGATCATGCCCGGCCCGGACTTCCCGACCGGGGGCATCATCGCCAACAAGGAAGACCTCCTCGAGATCTACGAGAAGGGCGAAGGCAAGATCCGCGTTCGCGCCAAAACCGAGATTGAGAAAGGCGACGCCGGCCGCAAGAACATCGTCATCACCGAGATCCCCTACACCGTTTCCGGCAACAAGCCCAAGCTCGTCGAGAGCCTTGTGCAGCTGATGCGGGACAAGGTCTTCGACGAGATCGCCGATGTGCGCGACGAATCCTCCAAGGAAGGCATCCGCATCGTCATCGAGGTCAAGCGCGACCGCGACGCGGAGAATCTCTTAAACGGCCTCTACAAGAAGACCCCGATGGAAGACACCTACGGTGTCAACTGCCTGGCCGTCAAGGACAAGCAGCCGCTCCAGTTCGGCTTAAAGCAATATCTGGAAGAATTCCTTCTCTTCCAGGAAGAGCTCTACACGAAGGAATTCCGCTATCTGCTGGACAAGGCCCTGGCCCGCCAGGAGGTGGTCTCCGGCCTGATCCGTGCCACGGACATCATCGACCTGATCATCGAAATCCTGCGCGGCTCCACCTCTGTCAAGCAGGCAAAGGCCTGCCTGACCCGCGGCGACACGACCGACATCCGCTTCCGCCATCCGGAATCGAAGAAGCAGGCCGCCAAGCTGGACTTCACCGAGACGCAGGCCGACGCGATCCTCGCGATGCAGCTCTCGCGGCTGATCGGCCTTGAGATCTTAAAGCTCAACGAAGAAGCCGAGTCCCTGAAGGAGAAAATCGCCGAATACCAGAACGTGCTCGGAAGCCCGAAGGAGCTCTTCAAGGTCATCAAGAACCGCCTGCGTGACTACAAGAAACGCTTCGCAGTGCCCCGCCGCACCGTCATCGACCACGTCGAGTCCGGCGCCTACGTCGAGGAGAAGGTGGTGGAGAACATCACCGTCCTGATCGACCGCTTCGGCTATACCAAGTCCGTGGAGGACAAAGCCCTGGCCAAAGCGGGCGAAGACGCGCTGAACGAATTTACACACACCGTCTCGATGACCAGCGAGGACGTGCTCTGCGTCTTCACCGCGGAAGGCAACATGCACCGCGTGAAAGCCTCCCAGATCCCGAAGGGCCGCCTCCGCGACAAGGGCGCCTTGATCCAGACCCTCTGCAAATGTGACGGTGAGACCGTCATTTACTATGACAGCTTCGACCGGATCTTTGACTCCGCGCTCTTCTTCTGCACGGAGAAAGGCTTCGTCAAGCTTGTCTCCGGCGCGGAATTCGAGACCAACCGCGGCGTCATCGCCTCCACCAAGCTGGAAGACGGCGACCTAGTCTGCGGCATCTCCGTCCTCGCGCCTTCCCAGGTCAGCTCCAACTCGGTCAAGACCATCCTCTACACCGAGAAGGGCCTCTCCCTGGGGTTCCCGGTCAGCGACCTGCCGATGCTCAAGAAGGCCGGCCGCGGCGTGAAAGGCATCTCTCTCGAGAAGAACGACAAGGTTGTCTGCGCACTGACAGCGCCGCCTTCTCAGGAAACCTTCCGCTACCTGGATAAGACGCTCAGCTGCCGCAAGGTCCGGATGCGCACACGCGCCGCCAAGGGCCAGAAGGCAACGCTGGAGTAAACCATCCGGTGATCCGTCAAGACATCAAAAAGGGTATCCATACAGATGAGCCCGTCTCATCCATATGGATACCCTTTTCATTTCTCATTTCACACGCTGCGAAGAGCGCTCGCAGCAGGTTCCTTCACTCAGTCCTCGTGTCTGCTCACCTGCAGCCCGAATTCCTCCGGCAGGAAGCGAGGGCACACATTTTCCTTCGTCGCAATTACCGAAGCGGCAAGCCTCGTCCCGATCTCGCAGGACTCACGCAGGCTCTTTCCGTAGGTCAGGCCGATCGCCGCGCCGGCAAAGAACGAATCCCCGCAGCCGGTGGTGTCCACCACCTCGACCTTCTGCGGCGGCACATAGCCGCAGTCCCCGCTCATCTGCGCAAAGACAGCGCCCTGTTCGCCCAGCGTCACAATCATCCTCGGAATCTTCGCCTGGCAGATCTTCTCGTACACGATCTCCTGCAGTTCCGCCGGCATCTTCTCCGAGTAGTCCTCCGAGAACAGCAGCTCCGCCTCCTGCAGGTTGCAGACGACGCATCCGGTCCTCTTCAGCAGGTCCCGGCGCTCCATGGCGATGGACATGTTCGAGACCACCGCATAGACCTCCTTGCCGTACTTCTCTGCCAGCGTAAAGATCTGCTTGAGCAGCCCGGATTCCATATCGATCTCCACGACCACACTGTCCGCTCCGGAGATGATCTCATCGCCCTCGTCGTCGAGGATGTCCCCGATCAGGCTCAGGTCCGGCCGCTTCGAGATCGACGCGATCACGTCCCCGTTGTTGTCAAACACAGCAAGCCATGTCCCGAGGCCGTCCGCCGCGCGGCGGATGTACTTCGTATTCACGCGGTGGCGCTTTAACTTCTCCACGACATCCGTCCCGATGCCGCTCTCATCCACCACACTCACGAACGTCGGGCGCAGCTCGACGTTGGCGATATCCTCCACCACATTGCGGCTGACACCGCCGTGCACCTGGATCACCCGCCCGACATTGCGTCCCGCCGGGATATACTGCGCCGTCGGATATCCCTTGATATCCACAAAAACCGCTCCGAAGACTACGATTCCATTACCCATGAAAGAAACCTCCCGCCGTTGATAGATCCATTGTACCTGTGAAATGTTCAAAGAGCAAGCCTGTTTCTCTTCTGCCGGTAGATCTCATACATGAATACGGTGGCCGCAACCGCCGCGTTCAGGGACTCCACCCTGCCTTCCATCGGAATCTTCACCAGCTCATCGCACAGGGCCGCAGCCTCTTCGCTCAGCCCGTTGGCCTCATTGCCGATCAGGACCCCGGTCTTGGCCGGATAGACGATCCGGTCATAATCCTCCTCGCCCCGCAGGTGCGCGGCAAAAAGCTTCACACCGCACGCCTTTGCCCGAAGAAGCGTCCCCTGGAAATCATCAACCACCGCCACAGGCACCCGAAAGATCGAGCCCATCGTCGAACGGATCACCTTCGGATTGTACAGGTCCGCACAGTCCGCACTCAGGATCAGTCCGTCGATCCCGGAGCCCTCCGCGCAGCGGATCATCGTCCCGAGATTGCCGGGATCCTGCACATGCTCCAGGAAGAACAGGCTGGCCGCGGGACCCGCGAACAGCTCCTCCGCCTCATGCCTCCTCTGCCTCACGACCGCGAGCACGCCCTGCGGAGACTTCGTATCGCTCAGCTTCTCCATCACCGAATCGCTCACCGTCTCCGGGACACCGGGCAGCTCCTCCGCCCCGTGCCTTAAGAGAAAGCTCTCCGAAGCATAGATCGCCTCCAGGTCCCCCGCCGGAATCTCCCGGCACATCCGGAGGCCCTCCACGACATAACAGCCCTGTTCGCTCCGTGCGCGGCTCTTTGCGAGCAGCTCCCGCACGCGCTTCATCTGCGCTCCCTGTGTGTTGGTAATCATCTCATTCTCCTCAGCTCTCCTGCATGCCCGCCAGCTTCGCGGCCTGATCCGCCGCAATCAGGCTGTCGATCAGTTCGAACAGATCCCCGTCCAGGATCTCATAGATCCGGTGCGTCGTCAATTTGATCCGGTGGTCCGACACCCTTCCCTGCGGGAAATTATAGGTGCGGATCTTCTCCGAGCGGTCGCCCGTGCCCACCTGGCTGCGCCTCGCCTGCGCCTCCGCGTCATGCGCCTTCTGGCACTCCATGTCATAGAGCCTCGCCCGCAGCACCTTCAGCGCCTTCTCCTTATTCTGGATCTGAGACTTCTCATCCTGGCACGAGATCACGATACCCGTGGGCAAATGTGTCAGCCGCACCGCGGAATCCGTCGTATTGACGCACTGTCCGCCGTTGCCCGATGCCCGGAAGACGTCGAACTTGCAGTCCGCGAGGTCCAGATGGACCTCCACCTCTTCCGCCTCCGGCAGCACCGCCACGGTCGCGGTCGACGTGTGGATCCGCCCGCCGGACTCCGTCACCGGCACCCGCTGCACGCGGTGCACACCGCTCTCATACTTGAGCTTGGAATACGCGCCCGACCCGGTGATCATGAAAGAAACCTCTTTGAAGCCGCCCAGCCCGTTCTCATTGACATTAATCAGCTCTGTCCTCCACCTGCAGCGCTCCGCGAACCGCACATACATCCGGTACAGTTCCGCGGCAAACAGAGCTGCCTCGTCGCCGCCCGCCCCGGCCCGGATCTCCACGATGACATTCTTCTCATCGTTCGGGTCCTTCGGCAGCAGCAGGATCTTCAGCCGTTCTTCCAGTTCCGGAATCCGCCGGCGGCAATCCGCGATCTCTTCCTTGAACATCTCGCGCATCTCGTCATCCGACTCTGCCTCCAGCATCGCCAGCGCCTCCGCCTGCTCTTCCTTCGTTTTCTTATATTCCCGATACGTCTCCACCAGTGGGGTCAGATCCGTCTGCTCCTTCATCAGGTCCTTAAAATGTGCCGGATCCTCCGTCACACCCGGATCTGCCAGTTCATCCATGATCTCCCCGTAGCGGTGAAGCACATCTTCCAGCTGATCAAACATCATACACCCCTGTCACAACACGGTCGGCCCCGGAGAGGTCGCAAATCACCCGGACCCCGCTCAGGCCATTTTCCTCAAACAGCCGCGCAACCTCCTGCGCCTGCGAAGAGCCGATCTCCACGGCGAGAATTCCCCCGGGAGCCAGGTGCGCCCCCGCTTCCCGGCAGATCCTGCGGTAGAAGGATAGGCCGTCCTCCCCGCCGTCCAGCGCCAGCCGCGGGTCATGATCCCGCACCTCCGGCTGGAGCCTGCCGATCTCCGCGCTCTCGATATAAGGCGGATTCGAGACGATCAGGTCATAGACCCCGTCGATCTTCTCGAACAGATCACTCTTCACATATCTCACGTCTGCCCCGTATTTCTCTGCATTCTTCCGAGCGATCCCAAGCGCAGCCTCCGACACGTCGCTGCCGGTCACCGAGGCACATCCGCCGAGCACCGCCAGGCTCACAGCCAGGCAGCCCGAGCCCGTGCACAGATCCAGCACTCTCGCACCTCTGCAGTGCCGCAGCGCCTCCTCCGCCAGGACCTCGGTATCGCTCCTCGGAATCAGCACATCCGGCGTCACGATAAAGGAAAGCCCCAGAAAAGGGGCTTCACCAACGATATGCTGCAGAGGGATGCGCTTCTGCCGAAGCGCGATCAAAGATTCATAACGGGCCGGAACGTCCGCAGGAGCTTCCTCGCCGAGGCGCATCAAAAGTCCTGCGTAATCCACACCCAGGGCATGTTCCAGCAGAAGCCTCGCGTCATTGCCGGCCTCTTCGACGCCGGCTGCCGTGAGCCTCTTCCTGCCCTCTTCCCTCAGCTCGCGAATCGTCATCGCTCTACCGCCGGGAAGAATACTGCTCGAGGATGCTCTCGATATCGTCTTCCTCATCCTCATCAAATGCCGGAGTGCTCACCGACAGCCGTCTGGCCGCCTCACGCTCCTCCGTGCGCTCTGCTCTGCGGCTCTCTCTGCGAGCCGTCTCGCGCGCCGCGAACTCGCTCTCTCTCCTGCGCCTGCGGGCAGCGAAGAGATCTTCCTCCTCTTCTTCCTCCTCAAAGGAATCATACGCCTGCGAAGCATCCGCCTTGCGGGCCTCTTCCTCCTTCCGGAGCTCCCTCCAGGTCTTCTCCATGCGCTTCTCCTGCGCATCCCGGCGCTCGCTTCTGCGGTTCTCCCTGCGGGCTCTGCGCTCCGCCAGCTTCTCATCCTCCGAAACGCCGCGGATGAACTCTCTCCAGTCAAAGACCGCTTC
>JAFPYK010000324.1 GCA_017412265.1 Lachnospiraceae bacterium | reverse complement strand
CCCCTGGTTCTGTGATTCGCGCAGGGAAATATGTTGTATCGTGCGAGTCAGGAATTCGCGGAGGGGAAAAACAAAGAGAATTTCGTGTACGAATCATTATGATCTCGGAGGGGGCGTTATGAGCCTTCTTTTTTGTTGCGTAAGCGGATTTTATTTCGGCGGGGTTTCGTGCTACAATAGGGGTATGAATCGGAAAGGAGACGGGGCTATGAGAGATATCATTCGGAAGGGCTATGTCGGCAATCCTGCGCAGCTGGTGACGCTGAGGCGTGTGACAGTTGAGGAGGGGAGAGCCAGGGGGACGCAGATCATTGAGGTGAAGACGGCCGGGGGGCTGGAGCTGGACATCCTGCCGGACGCGGCGCTTGACATCGGGCAGTGCAGGTTCCGGGGGCTGAATATGTCGTGGACGTCGAAGAACGGGCCGGACAGCCCGGCGTATTTCGCACCGGTTCCGGGCGAATTCCCGCACAATTTCCCGGGAGGGCTGCTCTTCAGCTGCGGGCTGCGGTCCACGGGCTATGCGAACACGGACGGGGAGGAGTTTCACCCGCTGCACGGGCGGATTCATTCGCTGGCGGCGGAGCAGGTCTGCGCGGAGATCGTGGAGGATGAGATCGTCGTGCGCGGGACGGTTCGCGAGACGGCCATGTTCGATTATGTGCTGGAGATGAAGCGGACGATCCGCATCCCGGTCTTCAGCGCGTCGGTGCAGGTGGAGGACGTGGTCACGAACCTGACGCCGCGGGATGAGGAGTACATGCAGATCTATCACTGCAATTTCGGGTATCCGATGCTCTCGGAGCATGCAAGGCTGATCCTGCCGGAGGAGCGGGAGGTGATCCCGCGCACGGAGCATGCAAGAGAAGGGCTGGGGCAGGAGTGCAGGTTCACGGCGCCGGTCGATAACGAGGAGGAGCAGGTGTACTTCCACCAGATGAAGGATTACCGGGCCTGTCTGGAAAATGAAGAGCTCGGGATTCGGATGCGGATGAGGTGGAGCGGGGAGACGCTGCCGCTCCTGTCGCAGTGGAAGAGCATGGGCAGCGGGGATTACGCGCTGGGGCTGGAGCCGACGAACTGTTACCAGATGGGGCGCGCGGCGGAGCGCGCGAATGGGACGCTGCCGGTGATCCGCGGGTTTGAGAGTGTGAGAAATGAAGTGAGGATCTCGTTTGAGGAGATGTAAGAGTGACCACCCGCCTGAGATGTCTGGGACATCGAAGAGATGTACATATGTGAAAAACGGGCGTGTGAAAAAACGTTAATGCGTTTTGTTCACACGTCTCTTTTTGTGGATGGCGAATGGTTGACATAATTGTCAGAACAGGAATATACTCTTTTCGAAAGTTTTGATTGTTGACGATCAGGACTGATGATTTCAGGGAGAGAGTATCATGGATTTATCCGGTAATTCTGCTGCATTGCGCAGCAATCGCAATGCGGTTCTTGAAGCGCTGCGGTTCGTATTTGCGTCGGCCGTTCTATGCACGCATCTGAGCGAGGATTTTGGAATTCGTGATGAAACCTTCGGGACGCTGGGGTCTGTACAGATTACATTTTTCAAATATGGCAATCTAGGGGTGGAGTTCTTCTTCCTCGTCTCCGGCGCGCTGTTGGCTGCGTCTGTCTTCCGGAGGAACCGGAACGAGATGCCGGTGAATCCCGAAACGCTGGGCGAGGAAACCGCCGGATATGTCCTAAAGAAAATGAGGTCGCTCTGGCGGCTCTATCTTCCGGCCTCTCTCTGCGCAATAATCTATTATATCATGCAGGGAGAAGACCTGATGTATTTCATCTACCGGCTTCCGGGCCTGCTCTTCCTTCAGCGGACGGGAATCTCCGAGCCTTCTTTTATGGAGCTTACCTGGTTCCTGAGTTCGATGCTCATAGTCACCGCGATCTTGTATCCGATTCTTCGCAGACATTATGGCAATTTCACTTGCCTGATTGCCCCGTTAGGATCTCTGATGATTTTGGGTATCATCCTTTTCAACACTTCCGGTCTGGGAGATCCTTACAGCTGGATGGGAATTATCTATAAATGCAATCTGCGTGCTCTGGCGGAAATGAGCCTGGGCTGCACCTGCTATGAGATCGGGCGCCGCTGCAGAGAGCGGGAGATACCGGCGGCTACGCGGGTGATTCTGTCCGTTGGGGCGGTTGCGAGCATCCTCTTCGTTCTGCTCTACATGTGCAGCAATGAGCCTCCGGAGACGAACAGAATGGTGGTTCTGGCCCTTGCCTTCGCGCTTGTCGTTTTCTTCGGAAGACTCGGATACTGGAGGGATAGCCCGATCTATCGAAGCAGATTCCTGATCTATCTCGGATCGTTAAGTCTCCCGATGTATCTGTTCCAGTTTATTACGAGGGCGGTGTTCCGGGACGTCCTTGACTTCGGCAAGGTTCGGGTTAATCTCATCGCGGCCTATCTGCTGACGATTGTGATCTCTGTGATTGTGAAGGCGCTGCTGGGGCTCTGGGAGCGAAAACAGAAGGCGAAGCAGGAAAAAGTGTGACCCCGGTGAACCCGGAGTGACCCTGCCGGCCCGAATACCGAAGACATCGTAGGGATGCATATATGTGAAAACGTCCGTCTGCTCAGGCAGACGGACGTTGATCGTTGTGCGCCTGGCGGCGCACGTTTCTAACGGGTGAAAGTCCCGAATCCGCCCGGTAGTGGGAAGGATAAAGCCGAAGGCAAGGGTGTCCACCGCGAGGTGGGATCTGAAGGAAGCCGGATGTGGAAACAAACTAACCACGGGCATACCTCTGGCCTGACGAACAGAAACCACATAAGAGGTCACGCATGAGGGTAAGACTGCAACACAAGCCGAAGCCCAGTAGCTACACGGAATCATGCGGGATAGATGTGGCAGGCAGATGGAGGGAAAGAAACGTGTGG
>JAFPYK010000323.1 GCA_017412265.1 Lachnospiraceae bacterium | reverse complement strand
TTGCGGTTTGCTCGCTGCGAGTCATCCTGAGTGGCTTGTTTACCTCATTAATGGATGACTGTGGCTTGCGGCTGGCACGCCGAGAGTCATCCAGAGGGGCTAGATCATCTCATTAATGGATGACTGCGGCTTGCGGTTGGCACGCTGCTAGTCATCCAGGAGGTCTTACTTGCCTCATTAATGGATGACTGTGGCTTGTGGTTGGCATGCTGCCAGTCATCCAGAGGGGCTTGCCTGCCTCATTAATGGATGACTGCGGCTTGTGGTTGGCACGCTGCCAGTCATCCAGAGAGGCAAGATTACCTCATTAATGGATGACTCCGCCCGGGCCGTGAGGCCCTCCAGTCATTCATAGGGGCAAGTTTCCCTCATTAATGGATGACTGGCCTTCCCGCCCTCATTTACATCGACGATGATGTGTGTTCTGTGGATAGAAAAGTTCATTTCTTCGTGAATGAAATGTCGTTTTCCCGTGGAAATATGCGGCTGAATGTGATACAGTAAAGGGTGGTGAAATGGAACAAAAGGAGGCGTCGGCGAGGCGCCTGCTTTCAATAAGGAGGAACAGATGACTCAGTATGATGTAATCGTGATCGGCGGCGGCGTGGTCGGCTGTTCGGTGGCGAGAGAGTTATCGCGGTATCAGGGGAAGATTGCGGTCTTCGAGAGGGAAGAGGACGTGTGCGAGGGCACGTCCAAGGCTAACAGCGGAATCGTCCATGGCGGGTATGATGCCAAACCGGGTACCTGGATGGCGAAGATGAATGTGGCCGGTTCGAGGATGATGCCGCAGCTGGCCGAAGACCTGGATATCGATTTTAAGCAGAACGGCTCGGTCGTCGTGGCATTTTCCGAGGACGGAATCCCGAAGCTGAAGGAGCTGATGGCCCAGGGCGTTGCCAATGGGGTGGAAGGGCTCCGGATTATCTACGGGGATGAGTGCCGGGAGATGATTCCGAATCTGTCGGAGCAGGCGGTCGCCATGCTCTATGTGCCGACGGGCGGTATCGTCTGTCCGTTCAGCCTGACGTATGCGATGGCGGATAATGCGGCGCAGAACGGAGTGGAGTTCTGTTTTGACACGGAGGTGCGCGCGATCCGGAGAACCGGGGAGGGCTATGAGCTTGAGACGTCGAAGGGGACGTTCGCTGCGCGGGCGGTGGTCAATGCCGCGGGTGTCTATGCGGATGTGTTCCACAATATGGTGAGCGAGGACAAGCTCACGATCACGCCCAGGAGAGGCCAGTACTGCCTGATGGATAAGGTGGTGGGCGGCCTGGTGGAGCAGACGATCTTCCAGCTTCCTACGGCGCTCGGCAAGGGCGTCCTGGTGACGCCTACGGTGCACGGCAACCTGATGGTCGGACCGGATGCGGAGAACCTGGAAGATAAGGAGGCGGTTTTCACGACGGCGGAGGGGCTCGCGGATATTATGAAGCGGGCGGCGCTGAGTGTGAAGCAGCTGCCGACGAGACAGACGATCACTTCGTTTGCGGGCCTGCGGGCGCACGGCGACCGCGGTGATTTCGTGCTGGGTGAGCCGGCGGATGCCCCGTATTTCTTCGATGCGGCGGCGATGGAGTCGCCGGGACTGTCTTCCGCGCCTGCGGTGGGCGTCTATCTGGCGGAGATGATTTCGGAGAAGCTGGGCCTCGAGAAGAAGGAGCATTTCATCGCGACGAGACGGGTGGCGAAGGCATTTTCCCAGATGAGCAAGGAAGAGCAGAAGGCCGCGGTGGCGGAGAATCCTGCGTACGGCAATATCATCTGCCGGTGTGAGACGGTGACGGAGGCGGAGATTCTGGACGCGCTGCACCGGCCGGTGCCGGCGAAGAGCCTGGACGGAGTCAAGCGGCGCACGCGTACCGGTATGGGACGGTGCCAGGCGGGCTTCTGTACGCCGAAGCTGACGGAGATCCTGCGCAGGGAGCTCGGGCTGGATTATGAGGAGATCACGAAGACCGGACGGGGTTCGGAGATTCTGGATCACAGGAATAAAGAGGAGGCAGACGGATGAAGGCGAAGGTTGTTATCGTCGGCGGCGGTCCTGCCGGCCTTGCGGCGGCGGTGAGCTGCCATGACGCGGGGGTGAGCGATATCCTGATCCTTGAGAGGGATAACTGCCTCGGCGGCATCTTAAATCAGTGCATTCACAACGGATTCGGCCTGCATACCTTCAAGGAGGAGCTGACGGGTCCGGAATATGCGGCCAGATATGTGGCGCAGGCAGCGGAGAGGGAGATCCCTTATCTGCTCAATACGATGGTGCTTCGGATCGAGCCTCAGGAGGACGGGACGAAGCTGGTGACCGCGGTGAACCGCGACGGGCTGCTGGAGATCTCCGCGGAGGCGGTGATTCTCGCCATGGGATGCCGGGAGCGCCCGAGAGGGGCCCTGAATATCCCGGGATTCCGGCCAGCGGGCATCTATTCCGCGGGCACGGCGCAGAGATTTGTCAATATCGACGGAGTAATGCCCGGCAAGCGGGTGGTCATCCTGGGTTCGGGCGATATCGGCCTGATCATGGCGCGGCGGATGACGCTGGAGGGCGCTAAGGTCCTCGCGGTGGCGGAGCTGATGCCTTATTCGGGCGGCCTGAAGAGAAATATCGTGCAGTGCCTGAATGACTACGGCATCCCGCTGAAGCTTTCGACGACGGTCACGAAGATCCACGGACACAAGCACCTGACGGGTGTGACGCTGCAGAAGGTGGATGAGCGGAGGCAGCCGATTCCGGGCACGGAAGAGTATTATGACTGTGATACGCTGCTCTTATCCTGCGGCCTGCTGCCGGAAAATGAACTCTCGTCCCAGGCGGGCGTGCAGCTGAGCCCGGTGACTTCTGGACCGGTGGTGACGAGCTCGCTGGAGACGAGCATCCCCGGCATCTTTGCCTGCGGCAACGTCCTGCATGTGCATGACCTGGTGGACTATGTGTCCGCGGAGGCGTCTGCGGCGGGCCTGCACGCGGCGGAGTATGTGAAGAATCCGGTGCATGGGGAGACGAGGAAGCTGAAGCTTCGCGCTTCCGGCGGTGTGCGCTACACGGTGCCGGTCTATGCGGAGCCGGAGCGGATGGATTCCCAGCTCAAGGTGTATTTCCGAGTGGGCGATGTGTATAAGAACGCGGTGCTGACCGTGACGGCGCAGCTGCCGGGCGGCGGCGAGAAGCAGATCTCGCGGCGCAAGAAGAATGTCATGGCGCCCGGCGAGATGGAGCAGGTATTCTTAAAGCAGACGGATCTGGCGGAGCTTCCGGAGGGAAGCGAGATCGTGGTGCATGTGGCTTCGGAGGGCTGAGACGATGAGAAAAGAACTGACTTGCATTAACTGCCCGCTGGGCTGTGCCCTGTCCGCGGAGGTGGAGATCGTTGACGGTGTGCCGGTGGTCACATCGGTGTCCGGCAATACCTGCCCGAGAGGCGAGGCCTACGCGAAGAAGGAGCTGACGCATCCGACCAGGATCATCACCTCGACCGTGCGTGTGCACGGCGGGACGCTGGCTGCGGTGCCGGTCAAGACGGCTTCGGACATCCCGAAGGAGAAGATCTTCGAGATCATGAAGGTCCTCCAGGGTGTGGACGTGGACGCGCCGGTGAATCTGGGCCAGGTGATCGTCCGTGACGTCGCCGGAACGGGGGCGGATATCGTGGCGACGAGAACGGTGGGCGAAGCCCGGTGACAGACAGAGCATAATTCGAACATTTTCAATGAACCGCAAGGGCTTGAATGTGAATCGAATATTGCATTCTACAGCAGTAGATGATATAGTGTATAGGGGCTCTGCTTTTTCCAGTATCTGCGGAGGAAGCAGAGCGTCTGTGTGTGAAATGTGATTGATATTGATGGGGTAGAATCAGACATGAAAAGGTATGTGAAGTGGATGATCGGTCTTCTGTTTGTGGTGGCTCTGGTATCGGGCTGCGCGAAGAGGACCTCGGATGGCTCCACGACGACGACAAAGCCGACGGAGTCGACATCGACCAAGGCGCCGGAGACGACGACCGAGGCGAAGAAGGAAGTGACGGTGGATGAGGTGCTCAAGGCCATGGGTGAGAACGTGGACCTGTATCCTTATGTCTCCGGCACGTATCTGCTGAATGTGAACCGGACCAAGGGAGAAGAGACGAAGGAGAGCATTCTGGACAGTGAGTTTGAGGCCACGAAGGCGGTCCCGGTGGTGCACAGAACCGGACAGCTGACGGAGGAGGACAACACCGTCGGCATGGAGGATTTTGTGTGCGAGGGCGAGGACGGCAAGGTGAAGGTCATGCGTCTTCGCGAGGACGCCTGGAGCGAGAAGGATGAGGACCCGGAGAAGGTCAATCCGAAGAGCGCGGATGATTTCCTGTCTCTTCTGACTCTGCCTGCCTATACGGGCGTGACAGAGAAGGAGGAAGAGGGCAAGGCGCTGATCCTGTTAAACGGCAGCCTGAACGCGGAGCTTCTCGAGGAGTTCTTCTCTCAGATCGGCCTTCTGGATGATCTGAAGGAAGCGCCGGAGCTCGGTGAGCAAGGCGCGGAAGCGACGCTCGTCCTGGACGCGAAGACGATGCTCCCGGCGGAGCTGAAGGTCACGACGGCGGCCGAGAAGGAAGACACGAA
>JAFPYK010000322.1 GCA_017412265.1 Lachnospiraceae bacterium | reverse complement strand
GAGCAGCCCCAGTAGAAGTACACCCGCCCGTCGTCGTCGACGAAGAGGTTCGGGTCCCAGAACGGGAAACTTCCCTCGATCTTCTCGTACGGGCCGTTCTCGATGTCCCTCGTGCGCCACCGGTCGCAGACATGCTCTCTGGCCGACGCGCACAGGTACACATAATCACCCATCACACGCACATCCGGCGCGTAATCGTAGAGCGGCAGTTCCTCCGGCAGCCGGTGATTCTCCCACTCCGCGAGGTCCTCCGAGACCCAGACGCCCAGCGTCATCGAGGCAAAGATATAATATTTCCCCCGGAAATAAATCATCGAAGGGTCGGCCGCCTCCCGGCAGATCTGCAGCTGTCCGTGCCTGCGCGGGTCCGCGTTAAACTGGTACCGGTAATTGATGTTGAGCGGATTACAGTAATATTTCATAATGTGCTTCTCCTTCCGGGATCGGATGGCTCTCACCGTCCGGCAGCACGACCGTGGCCGGCATCGGGACCTGCACATCCAGCATCCATCTCTCTCCTTCGTACTTCCACGAACTCACGATCGTCCCCGCGGGCGAATGCCACTCGGCCCGCGCATGGCCCAGGCTCGGATGCGGCTTCGGCGCGATCGTTAATCTGCCTTCCCGGAGCCGGATTCCGCAGACACCGCCGAAGAGCCACCCGGTGACTGCACCGTACGAATAGTGATTCAGCGAATCGTGTACGGTCCCGTCCGCGCGCACGCCGTCCCAGGTCTCCCAGATCGTGGTCGCCCCGTTCTTCACCGCGTAGAGCCAGCCGGGGCACTCCTCCTGCAGGAGCAGCCGGTAAGCCGTCTCGGTATAGCCATAGTCGGCCAGCACCCGGCACAGGTCCGGCGTCGAGAGAAATCCGGTGTTTAAGTGATATCCGTTCTGCACCACCAGCGCGTTCAGCTCCTTCGCTGCCTGCACCGCTTCCTCGCCTTCTAAGAGGCCGAAGGCCAGCGGCCGCACGTACTCGCACTGCCGGTCGGAGCGGATCACGCCCTTCTTCGTGCAGGTATACCGGTAAGCCTTCTTCGCTCCCTCTGCGATCGCCGCATACTTCTCCGCGCCCGCCTCTCGCCCGAGGATCGACGCGATCTTCGCCATCAGCTCCGCCGAGCGGTAATAGTAAGCCGTGGCCACCTCCGGCGCACCGGACATCATGGTTTTCTTCATCGCAGCCATGTTGTCCACGTCCGGCTGGCACCACTCGCCGAAATGAAATCCCTCGTCCATCAGGTATTTCCGGTAAGGATTGCGGAGGTTCTGGATGCGCGTTTTCGACGCCCGCTTCTCGCAGAATCTCATCCAGCCGGCCATCATCTCATAGTTTTCCTCCAGCACGGCCCGGTCCCCGTACGCCTCGTAGAGCGCCCACGGCACCAGGATGCAGGCATCGCCCCAGCCGGCCGAGCCCTGCAGCATGTTCGAGATCATGCTCCCGCTGTTGTTGACCGGCGCGATGTTCTGCACCAGACCGTCCTCCTTCTGAGCCAGCCGGCACTCGCCCAGCCATTTGCGAAGCACCGGCGCGCAGTCCATCAGATAGACCGCCGTCGGGGCAAATGCTCCTGCGTCCCCGGTCCAGCCCGCCCTCTCTCTCGTCGGGCAGTCCGTCGGAATGTCGCAGAAGTTCGAGCGCATGCTCCAGAGGCTGTTCTCGAAGAGCCGGTTCACGTCCTCATTTCCGCAGGAGAAGAAGCCGGTCTGGGCCATCTTTGAGTAGACTGCGATCGAGGTGTATGTGATCTCCTCCGCCGGGATATCTCCCTCCACCTTCGCGTAGCGGAAGCCGTAGATCGCGAATCTCGGATGCCAGACATTCTCGCCTTCCCTGCAGATATAGGTGCTTCTCTGCGGGATGCCGCCGTTCTTGTTGCGGTCGCCCGGGTCGAAGTTCTTCTGCGTGAAGTTTCCGTTCTCATCGAGCGTCTCGCCGTGCCACAGGACAATCCTCTGCCCCGCGTGCGCGGTCACCCGGATCTCGGTGTACCCCGCGAGATTCTGCCCGAAGTCCACGACGCTCTCACCGTTCGGTGTCGTGATCACCCGCCCGGCGAATCTCTCCTGCTCCGCGATCGGCACGCTCTCCGTCGGAGCAAGGTTCTCGTACCCGAAGTCCCGCACCGCGACCGGATGCCAGCCGGCGATCGCTTCTCTTCTCGCGTCGTACGTCTCGCCCTGCTGCAGGTCATTTTCCCGCACAGGCCCCTCCTGGCTTGCCTCCCAGGTTCCGTCGCTTGCGCAGACCACCTGCCCGTTGGCCACCATCTGGCACAGAAGCGCAAGGTCCGTTCCGTAGTAGTTTGTCAGACCGTCGATGCCGACGCTCCCGCGGTACCATCCGTCGCCGAGCGTCACGAGCAGCTCATTTTCACCTTCCCGGACCAGGCCCGTCACGTCATAGGCCTGCACCGTCAGGCGCCTGCGGTAATCCCCGGTGCCGGGCGCGAGGACGAAATCCCCCACGCGCTGCCCGTTTAAGACCGCCTCATAGACCCCGTGGCACGTGATGAAAAGCCTGGCTTCCTGCACCTTCCCGCATGTGAAATGTTTCCTCAGGACCGAAGCGGGCCGCCGCCCCTCCGGCATCCCCGCGGGCTCCGGGTCGATCCATCTCGCCTGCCACGCCTCAGGCAAACCGTCCTTCTTCATCGCGTCTTCCTCTCCTTCAGCCACTGAGCGCTGAGCTCCAGGCTCTTCACCGGATCCTTGTCGATCCAGTTTTTATGACTCTCTAAGATGACCTGCTCCACACCGTTCTCTCTGGCAATCTCCCACAGACCGTCCAGGTCCATGCTGCCCGTGCCGAGTTCCATGCTGTCGGCCTTCAGGATCGGTGTCATCGAAGCACCCTTCTGCCTGCTGCCCCGGTCGTTGATGTGCCAGAGCTTCATGCGCGGTCCGAGCTTCTTCATCCACGCCTTCGCGTCCGCGCCGCCGTCGGTGAACCAATAGCTGTCGAATTCAAAGTTCACATACGCCGGATCGGTCTCCTCGATCAGGATCTCGTAGGCACGCTTTCCGGAAGCCGTGCGCAGAAGCTCCACGTTGTGGTTGTGGTAGAGCAGGGAGATCCCCTGCGCCGCCAGCGCTTCCCCGGCCGCATTCAGCCGCTTCGCCAGGTCCTTCACCGCCGCCTCATCCGTGTAATCAAACCGGTACATCCCGGTGATGACCACCTTGTCCGTGCCGAAGCTCTTCGCCTCCGCTGCCACAGCCGCGCCTTCCCGCTCCAGCGATCCCAGGTCTGCGTGAAGGCTCGCGACCGACAGGCCGCTCTCTTCGATCAGCTGCTTCCACGGAAGGCTCCCGCCGCTGCCGGTCGGCATCCCCGCCGCGCGGGTCATCAGCCGCACCATCAGCGAGGTCGGATGGATCATAAAACGATTCAGTTCAAGGCCGTCGTAACCGGCGGCCTTGATTCTGCTCAATGTATCCCGGGCACGCGCCTCGTTACCGGTCACCGTGCCCAGCATGATCTGCTGCACATAAGTCTTCATTTCCACGAATTCTCCATGCAATTTCAGGATTTATTTCTTGATGCCCTGCAGCACGCGGTTTAACTGCTTCATCGACTGTTCGTCCGCACCGCCCTGCTTTAAGAGGCTCATCATCGTCATACGCCCCATCATGCGCTGCAGCG
>JAFPYK010000321.1 GCA_017412265.1 Lachnospiraceae bacterium | reverse complement strand
TGAGACGCGCTGCGGGCCCTGGTTCAGGGCCCGCGTCTCTGAGAAATGGGAAAGACCGAAGGCGAGGATTCGTCTTCGGTCTTTCCTGGGTTTGCGCGCCCATGGCGCGCAGACCCAAAAAACGGGGCCCCCCGGACACATTTCACAGCCTTATTTGCATTTGCAGGATGGGTCAGCTGCCTGTGATCACTTCGACCGACGCGCCGAGGCGTTTTAAGTCTGCGCTGAGGTGCGCGGCGCCGGGCGGGGTGGTGTTCGCCACTTCGGCGGGGAGGTGCTCCATGATGTCCATGAGCTCGCGCAGGGGCATGCCGGTGAGGGTCTTCAGGTAGCCGAGGATGGTCTCGCTGTGCTCGCCGGGGTCGTGCAGGACCACGATGTGAGGCTTGCCTGCGCGGGGGGAGGCGTTGCCGGAGGGATCCAGGAAGGAGCCGCAGTAGCGGCAGAGGGCGACGGTGCCGGATTTGCGCCGGAGGGTCGCGCCGCAGTGCGGGCAGGGGCCTGAGGTGAAGCCCAGGGAGCGGTGGATCGGCTCGGTGATCTCGATTTCGTCGTCCGCGAAGCGGCAGCCGGTGAGGCAGCCGGTGCGGAGAAGGAAGGGGAGCCAGAGGCGGAGGGTGCCTTCGCGGGTTCCGATCTTCGCCGCGAGGACAGGCGCCGGGATGCGCTGGTCATCCGTGATCGGGAAGAGGTGCGCCATGGACGCGGTCAAGCGGGGACCCTGGCTTAAGAAGGAGCCGAGGGCTGCGCCGGCAGCGATGATCGCACATGCAAGGATGAAGGCAAAGGGCGCCTCGGAGAGCCAGGTGCGAAACTGCTCCGGCGAGGAGAAGAGCATCGTCGCGAGGGCGATGGCAAATGTGCCTGCCAGGCCGTAGGGTATGAGCATCAGCCAGGGGAAGAGCTGCAGGCGCTTCTCGTCTTGGAAGAGCGAGGGATTGCCCAGCAGGTGCTTGGGGATGCCGGCGGTATAGAGGCGGGCCAGTTTCGGGGCGGCGAGCATCGTGCCGCAGTGAGGGCATTTGCCGATGCGGCCCACACGGATGCGGGCGGTCGAGCCGCAGTGGGTGCAGGCGACGGCCGCGAACTGGGCGGAGCCGTCCTGGACGTCTGCGAGGACGATCTGGGAGCTGTCGTGGTCGACGTAGCAGTATCTGAGGCATCCCTGGCGCAGGCCCCACTCGAGGTCGCGGATCAGGATGTGCTTCTTGCAGGGGACGCGGTCCGCGGTCTCGTCGAGGGGAAGCTCGTCGTCACTGCAGGCCTCGAAGAGGCGGTTGCAGGCTTCCAGGCGGCGGATGCGGTGATGCAGGTGAAGGGAGTAGGTCAGGAGGGCTGCGACGGGCAGGCCGCCCGAGAGGATGACGCCGACGGTCGTGGAGTCCATCGTGAGGACCACACTTAAGAACCAGAGGCCGAAGAGGCCGAAGACCAGCCAGAGGCGGCTCGCGTAGCGGTTCTGGCGCACTTTAGTGATGTCTAAGTAGACCGGCGCCTGCCAGAAGGTGCCGCGCTGGGAGACCGTGATGAGGTCCAGCTCCTCGTCATACTGGACATTGGCAAGGAGGCCCTTGCGCAGCTGATAGGCGAGGCGCCTGCGGAGAGCGTTCGGGGAGGCGTGCATCGCCTGGACAAAGCTGTCGAAGGGGATCATGCTGTCGTCGTCTGCAGCGAGGAATTCGGCCGCCTGCCGGGCCTTCCGGATCGCAAAGAGTGCGTAGAGGCCGCGGAAAAACGGGATGGTGAGCAGGAGGAAAGGCAGGAGCAGATAGAGGAAGACGAAGAGGCCTTCGCGGGGCGATGCGGTGCCTTCGCTGAGGATGACGACGCTCAGGAAAATGACTTCGACGAGGAAGAATCCTCCCAGGACGATGAGGAGCCAGGAGCGGCGCTTCATCTGCGCGGCGCGCTCCGGGCGGTAAATGAGCTGTAGGGTGGTCTGGGTCATGGCGTGTGCCTCCTGCGGGGTCTGTGTGGCGCGGTTGGGCGCCTGGGAATATTGTAAGGCTAAGGGAGGGAAGAGTCAAGGAGAGGGGGGGCTTCCGGACACGGCCGGAGAGGTGATTCCGGAATATTGATTCATTTGCAAGATACGCATTGCATAAACGCGGGAAATGTGTTATCATATACGCAACGCATAACATGTGAAATGCATCCGGCGTTTCACATGATGATGACCAGGTTTTTCGAAGGAAAATCGGCCTGCCGCGAGGCAGGTTTGCGGAACGCTTTTCCTTGCGTTCCGCAACGCATCAAATATGGACTGCATTTGGGCGACAGATCAGAATATGGAGGGCGCTTCGATGGAAGAGAAGAACCGCGTACGGCTGCTGCGGGAGAGGACCGGATTGAACCGGAAGGAGTTCAGCGAACGTTTTGAGATTCCGTACCGGACGGTGACGGATTGGGAGCTTGGGCACCGGCATGCGCCGGAGTATGTGATTCGGCTGCTGGAGTATTATGTGAGGCTCGCGGAGCCGGGGCTCTGCGGGAGACCCGTGGAGGAGAGTGTGAAGGAGCACTACATCACGACATATACGGGGCAGAGGTTCTACCCGACGAATCCGCAGGCGGAGGCGGTTCATGTCGAGGACATCGCGCACGCGCTCTCTCTGATCACGCGGGGCAACGGGCATGTGCGGACCTTCTGGTCCGTGGGGGAGCATTGCCTGTGCTGCGCGAAGGAGGCGAAGGCCAGAGGACTGTCCACGCGGGTGGTGCTGGCATGCCTGCTGCACGACGCGGGGGAGTGTTATCTCTCGGATATTCCGAGGCCTTTCAAGGCGGAGCTTCCGGGCTACCGGGCGAGCGAGGCGCGGCTGATCTCGGTGATCTATGAGAAGTTTCTGGGGTCGGATCTGAGTGAAGAAGAGGCCCGGCTGGTGGACGAGATCGACGACGCGATGCTCTGGTCCGATATGTGGAATCTGTTCGGGATCCGCGAGTGGGAGGAGCGCCCGGAGACCCTGACAACGCCCGATTACACAGTGAGGGCATTTGCCGAAGTGGAGCGGGAGTATCTGGAGATGTTTCGCCGGGAATCGCTGGAATTATGAGGCGCCGCGTGTTACAGTGAAGGTAGCTTAAGGAGCGCGTGTGCGCGGGTGCGGAGAAAGGAGACTGCCATGGAATTCATGAAAGGCATCGCGGTGATGGAGCGGAATGTGGTAGAGGTGCGGGACGATATCCCGGTGCCTCAGATCGGGGATTATGAAGCCCTTCTGCGGGTGCATGCCTGCGGCTTCTGCAATGTGACGGATATGGAGATTATCACCGGGGAGGGCGGCCTGGAGGGAGCCGGGCAGAATGTCTATCCGACGGTGTTGGGGCATGAAGGCGCCGGCGAGGTGATCGCGGTGGGCAAGAAGGTACGCCACATCAAGGTGGGCGAGCGCTGGATCCATCCGAACCTCTTCCGCAACGTGGGCAACGGCTATCACAAGGCGCACGGAGGCATGGCGCAGTACGGGATGGTGAGTGATAACCAGGCGATGCTGGAGGACGGATTCGCGGAGGCGGACCTGCCCTGGTACCGGCAGCACCGGTTCCCGGAGAGCATCGACTATATTGACGCGGGCGTCCTGCTGTCGCTGGCGGAGAGCCACTCGGCGGCCGTGAATTTCGGCATCGACGAGGGCTCGGAGGTACTGATCTACGGCGCGGGGCCGATGGGCATCGCGCTGGCGATGTTCTCGGAGCTTCGCGGCGCGCATGTGACGCAGGTGGATCGGATCGGGGAGCGGCTTGCGATCGCTCAGAAGGTCGCCGGCACGGAGCATGTGATCAATTCTTCCGTGGAGAGCGTGGATGAGGTGCTCGGCGGGAAGCTCTTTGACGTCGCCTGTGATGTGGTCGGATATACCGATATCCTTTACGAGTGCGGCACCCATGTGCGGCAGGGGGGCCTGATCGGAGGCATGGGCGTACTGCGCAACAACGACCGTTTGGTCGACGTGAACCGGCTGCCGAACAATGTGTCTCTGCACATGCTGAATTATCCGTACGGGGAGTACAAGATCATGGATGAGACGATCGCCCTGATCGAGGCCGGCAAGGTGAATCCGAAGGACTTCTATTCGCACGTGCTGCCGTACACGCAGATTCACGAGGCGATGGAGCTGGTGCGCACGAAGAAGGCGCTGAAGGTGATTCTGGATTTCGACCGGGAGTGAGACGCGAGGCTTCGGAAGACCGGGGCTGCGTGCCCGCGTAGGGCGAACCATACGGCCGTGTGAGAGGAGGGTGACTGCGCGATGAGCCTGTACGCGATCGGAGATCTGCATCTGCATTATGCGACGGACCGCTGTCCGCAGTCGCAGCGGAAGGACCGGGCCTGGAGGAATCACGAGGAGAAGTTCCGGAAGAACTGTCAGGCAATGCTCACGCCGGAGGATGTGCTCGTGCTGGCGGGCGATCACTCCTGGGGAAAGAACCTGGAGGAGTGCGAGCCGGATTTCCAGTATATCCGTGAGCTCCCGGGGCGGAAGATCCTGACCCGGGGCAATCATGACATGTTCTGGGACGTGAAGAAGACCCAGGCACTCAATGAGCGGTTTGCCGGGGAGCTGACCTTCCTGCAGGGAGGATTCGCGGCCTATGGGGAGTATGCGCTGGCCGCGACGAAGGGATATACGTTCGAGGGGCCGTTCTACCTGGACCGGAGAGGCCGGATCGTGGGCTGGGACGAGAAGGAAGAGGAGCACGCGAAGAAGCTCGTGGAGCGAGAGACCGGGAGGCTTCGGGTATCTCTGGAGGCCGCGCGGGACGCGGGTTTCCGGAAGATTGTGATCTTCCTGCATTATCCTCCGACCAATATCCTGGAGGAGGAGAGCGTGTTCACAAGGCTCGCCGAGGAGTTCGGCGCGGAGCAGGTGATCTATGCGCACTCGCACGGGGAGAGCCGGTTTCATGACAGTATCCAGGGGGAGTTCCACGGGGTGAATTACCGGCTGGTGTCCGGGGATTTCCTGAAGTGGAAGCCGGTGAAGATCCTGGATTGAACTTAATAATGGCGAAGAAGTGAGAAGAGGGGAGGCTCGCTGCGCGGGAGCGAGCCTCCCCTCGGTGCTTCCGGCCTGGAGATCCGGGGGATTCCGGGCAAGAAAAACGCGGCGCCAGAGGGCGCCGCGGGCTGGTTGATGTGCCGGAGGATCAGTCCTCCTTGACGATGCGGACAGCGATGCGCTCTTCCGGATCGTCGATCTCGTTCTCGCTCAGGAAGCTTGTGCAGTTCTCGATGAGATCGAAGTAGACCGTCCAGTAGTTCGCGGTCTCGCACCATACACGTACGGTGAAGATGTAGGTGTCGTCGTCGACGCCGGTCATGCGGGCGAACGGAGCAGGATCGGTGAGGACACCCTCGGTGCGCTCTGCGGCGCCTAAGAGGACGCGCTTCACGAACTCTGCATCGATGTCGTTCGTGATCTTGAAGTCGATGTCGACACGGCGGGTCTCCGAAGCGGAGAAGTTCGTCACGGTGGCGTTCATCAGGTCGCCGTTCGGGACGAAGATCTGCTTGTTGTCAACGGTCATGACCTTCGTGTAGAAGACGCTGATATCCTTGACCACGCCTTCCGCGCCTGCGGAAGAGATGTAGTCGCCGACCTTAAACGGCTTGAAGATCAGGATCATCAGGCCGCCGGCGAGATTGCTCAGGGCACCCTGCAGGGCGAGGCCGACAGCCAGGCCGCAGGAAGCCAGGATCGCGATGACACTGGACATATCCACGCCCAGAATCTGGATCACAGCGATGATCAGTACGATGTTGAGAATGACCTTGACGACATTCTTCGCAACCTGCTTGATGGTAGGATCGAGCTTGGTCTTATCGATGGCCTTCGCAGCGCCCTTGGTCAGTAATTTGACGACCAGAGAGCCGATGATCAGGATGACAAGTGCCAGTACGATCTTGCCCCCATAAGTAGTAGCGAGGTCAATGGCTTTTTGTAAGAATTGTTCCATATGGCTCCTCCTTTTATGTGTTTCGAGGTGATTTTTAACTGCTTATATTTTACAACGGCGGGCGGGGGATGTCCAGACGCAATCCAGGCTACAGGAGGAGAAATGTGAGTGCCGGGCCGGGAAGAGAAGGGGGTTCGTCAGGCCATGTAAGGCGCGGAAAATGCGGACTCACGGGGATCTGGATGCATTTCCCGGATATAACCGCAGGATA
>JAFPYK010000320.1 GCA_017412265.1 Lachnospiraceae bacterium | reverse complement strand
CGAGTCAATCTCCCCCCCGTCCGGCACGGCCTCATTCACCCTCTTCGCGAAATAGATCGCGACCGGGCGCTCCAGCCCGAAGGCCTCGCCGTGGAATCTGGCAGCCTCCTCCGCATGTGCCGCGTAATTGATGCCCAGACAGACCACATCCTGCAGCGGACGCGGAATCGGGGACATCTTCACGGTGTCGGCAAAAGGCACCGCCTGGCTGCTCCCCTCGCGGGCAACGCGCTCCAGCGCCTTCTTCTCCTCCGGAGTCATCATCCGGACCAGGTCATTCATCGTCTGATAGGGCAGGCCCGCCGCGCTGACCGGGATGACATTCTCCCCGGAGAGAACACCGACGTACGTCTCGCCCTGGTATCCGTAGGTCACAAGCTTCATGAGGATCCTCCCTTAATCGTTAAATGATCCGAACTTCGACAGCGGCCAGATCCGTATCACGGCCTTGCCCGCGATCTGGCTGCGCTTCACGACGCCCACCTGCTCGTACCGGCTGTCAAAACTGATCTCGCGGTGATCGCCCAGCAGGAAGAATTCATCCTCCCCGAGCTTGATCGGCTCCGCCGCGATGCCCGCGTACGTCATCGGATCCTTGCCGTAATGCTCCTCCAGCACCTCGCCGTCGATATAGATGGTATCTCCTTCGATCTGCACGGTCTCGCCGGGCAGTCCGATCACTCTCTTGATGTAATATTCATCCGAGGCGTCCTTGCCGAACGGATAGAACACGACGACGTCAAAACGCTCGTAAGCCTTGAAATGAGGCGTCAACTTGTCGACCATCAGCTGGTCCCCGTCGTGCAGAGATTCGTTCATCGAATCACCGTTGACAATGGTCCGCTGCATGATGAAATTCGGGATCACAAACAGGCAGAGCAGGAAGACCGCTGCGATGATGATGATCTCCTTGATCAGCCCGCTTCTCGGCCTCTTCTCGGTCTCGTCCTCGAACTCCTCCGCCTCATCGGCCCTCGGCCGCCTGCGCTCCCGCACATCCGGCTTTCTCGCCTCGTCCTTGTCGCGCTTTCTGGACGCGGCAGCCGCAGTCGCCTTCTTCTAGCGCTCGCGCAGCATCGCGTATTTCTTGCGGTCGCGCATCGGGATCAGGCGCTCGCGCTCCCTCTCCTCTTCCTCGCGTGCAAGTCTCTCGGCGTCTTCATCCGCCGCCTTCTGAAGAGCGCTCTGCGCCTCGGCCGTCGGCGTTCTCAGGTCTGCGTCCAGGGAATCCTGAAGCTTGCCGGAAAGGTTCTGGGAGATCAGCTCGACATCGCTCGGGCCCATCTTCGGGATCCGGCGCATGAACTCCTTCTTGTCACGCTCGCTGCGCACGGAGTCGAGGTCGAACTCCTCAAACACATCCTCAAAAGCCGGAATCTCCTCAGGCTCCTCCTCTTCGGCGGTCTCCTCGGGATCCAGCTCGATCTCTTCAAACATCTCCCCGAATGCCGGCAGCTTCACGGCCGGCTCCGGCTCATGCGCTTCTTCCGCGGCAGGCTCTTCCACAGGCAGTTCCTCAGGCTCGGAAACCTCCGGCTCCGCTTCCGCTTCTTCTGCTTCTTCTGCTTCAGCCTCCGGTTCTTCCTCCGGCGCGGCCCAGACGGCCGGCGCGTCACTCTTCCGGGAAGCCGCAATCAGCTCCTGCAGAGGAACGATCCTGCCTTCCTCCGACTCGGGCAGATCCGTCTCGGCCTCTTCCGCTACGGGCTCCTCCT
>JAFPYK010000319.1 GCA_017412265.1 Lachnospiraceae bacterium | reverse complement strand
TCGTCATACTCGACGGTGACCTGGGTCTTGCCGTCGGGGCGCAGATAGTCGAGAAGACCGCTCTTGCGCACCTCGGTGAGCCGGCGCGCCATCTTGTGCGCCAGCGAGATCGGCAGCGGCATGAGCTCCTCCGTCTCGCGGCAGGCATAGCCGAACATCATGCCCTGGTCGCCCGCGCCATTCTGGAGTTCCACGTCCTCGCCGGTCTTGTTCTCGAGCGCGCGGTCCACGCCCATGGCGATGTCGCCGGACTGCTCGTCGATGTTGGTGATGATGCCGCAGGTGTCGCAGTCAAAGCCGTATTTCGCGCGGTCGTAGCCGATCTCACGGATGACTTCGCGGGCGATGCCGGGGATGTCGATGTAGGTCTTGGTCGTGATTTCGCCCATGATGTGGACGAGGCCGGTGGAGACGCAGGTCTCGCAGGCCACGCGGCCGTCCGGGTCGTCGGCCAGGATCGCGTCGAGGACTGCGTCCGAGATCTGGTCGCAGATCTTGTCGGGATGTCCTTCGGTTACGGATTCGGAAGTAAATAAGTAGTGTGCCATAGGATTCTCCTTTGCTATGAAAAATGGGTCGGATGATGCATTTGCAAAAAAATAACACCTCGCAGACCTGCGGGGTGGTTCCATGTGTGCGCAAGCCTCATCTTTCGTGAACGCCGGAATTAGCACCACGCCGCGTTGCACTGCGGCAGGTTGCTGTGAGATCGACGGGCCGGTCCCTCCCTCACTCTTGATAAGGTATTCAGTTGACGGAATGGATTATAGTACAGGGGAGGGTGGGTTGTCAAGGGGGCTTATATCGAAAAGGGAAGGCGAAGTACCTTCCCTTTTTCGTGATATTTTAGGAAAGTTTCACATTTGCCCGCACCCCGCAGGCACTGTTTCTTTGGGCAAAATGTGATATAATACTGTATAACCCGGCGGAGGAGGTGAGCGCGTGAAGTTAAAAAACCGATTGGTGACTGCATTTATGATTATGACGGTGCTGCCGATTCTGCTGGTGCTGCTGATGGGCACAGCGCTCCTCCAGCTGAACAACCGCACGCTGCGGAGGCAGTTCAACGCGGATTATTCGATCGTGGAAGTGATCATGAGCCCGATGAAGATCCTGGACACCTTGACGCAGGAGCGCTACGAGCAGATGTGCGAGAGCCTGCAGCGGGAGGCGGATTCGTTCCGGGACGAGGCGTTCTGCCGGGAGGAGAATGAGCGGTTCGCCGCGCAGGCCTCTTACCTGGTGATCCGGTCGGAGGAGAGGATCATCTTCGACGGCGTGCCGGGGGGCATGAACGGGAGCTACGAGAGGCTGCCGCAGTATACGGAGGAAGCGGATAACGGCGAGGGCTATTATCTGAACCTGCCGCAGGGGCAGTTCCTCGTGAAGTTCCAGGATTTCCGGTTTTCGGACGGGCAGACGGGCACAGCGTTCCTGGTCACGGATATGGTGCAGGTGCTGCCGCAGGCGCGAAGCATGGTCGTGCAGATGGGATTTGCGATGTTCCTGATTATCCTGATCACGGCGACGATGCTGACGATCTGGATCTACCAGGGCATCCTGCGGCCGATCAATGAGCTGCGCAAGGCGACGCATGAGATGGAGCAGGGCAATCTGGAGTACGCGATCAAGTACGCGGACGACGATGACGATAACATCGCGCTGCTCTGCCAGGATTTTGACCACATGCGGGAACGGTTAAATGAGACGATCAACGGCCAGCTGGAGTATGAGAAGCGGTCGCTCGAGATGGTGAGCAATATCTCGCATGACCTGAAGACGCCGCTGACGGCGATCAAGGGCTACACGGAGGGGATCCTGGACGGGATTGCGGATACGCCGGAGC
>JAFPYK010000318.1 GCA_017412265.1 Lachnospiraceae bacterium | reverse complement strand
TTATAGCACACTTTTGACCGCACGAATATAAAGCTTGCAGAAATTCTCTGCATCACCCATCTGGGAGCAACCGGAACAGACAAGACAAACAAGGGCATTGGCTTTGCCGATGCCCTTGTTTGAATGTGCTCCCCTTCATCACTCTCTCATCCACCGCTTCACTTCCGCGATCTCCGCCACATACCCCTCGTCGTCATTCGGCGTCTCCAGGATAAACGGCAGCCCCTGCAGAGCCGGGTGCCGCACGATGCGCCTCATCGCCTCCGCCCCGAGGACGCCCTGCCCGAGCTTCTCGTGCCGGTCCTTGTGAGATCCGCGCGGATTCTTGCTGTCGTTCAGGTGCACCGCCTTCAGCCGCCCCAGCCCGATCACCTCATCGAAGTGCCGCAGCACCCCGTCCAGATCGTCCACGAGGTCATACCCCGCATCCCAGGTGTGGCAGGTATCGAAGCACACGCCCAGCTTCTCCGGGCATTTCACGAGGTCAATGACCGCGCGCAGCTCTTCAAATGTCCCTCCGACCTCCGAGCCCTTCCCGGCCATCGTCTCCAGGAGCACCGTCGTCTGCATCTGCGGCGTCAGCACCTCATTTAACGCCTCCGCGATCTGCCGGATCCCGGCCTCGCTCCCCTGCCCCGTGTGCGCCCCCGGGTGGAAATTATACAGATTCCCCGGCAGAAGCTCCATCCGCTCGAGGTCCTTCCTCAGCATTTCCCGGCCGTTCGCGCGGGTCGATTCATTGGCCGAGCAGAGATTCATCGTATAGCTCGCGTGCGCGACGAGAGGCCCGAAGCCCTCGCTTCGCAGGTGCTCCTGCAGCGCCTCAACATCCCCCGGAGCGATCTCCTTCGTCCTCCCGCCCCGCGGATTCCTCGTAAACCAGGCAAATGTGCTGCCGCCGAAGCGGCTCATCGTGCGGCCCATCGCCGCGTAGCCGTCGCTCACCGACAGGTGACAGCCGATATAAATCATCTCGCACCTACTCCTCTCTGCCGGGCCATTTCACCCCGGCAGCTCCCGAAACCACAACAGGGACTGCCCGAAAGCAGTCCCTGTCCATGTGCACTCTGTTGATGTCACGCCTTCGGCTTGAAGTCCTTCAGAGTCTTCTGAAACTCCTTCTTGCCTTCCTTGTAGGCGCCGAAAAGGAACACCGCAATGATCGTTGTTCCCACAACCATCGATAAGATCTGGGTGATCACCTGGCTTGTCTTTTCACTCATCGTCATTTACTCCTCCGAATCGCTGTAGACCAGAACGTCCTCGCCGTTCTCCTCTTCCGGAGCTTCCTCCACGGCCGGCGTGTCGAACTCGCCCTCGCCCGCGAAAATCGCGTTCGGGTCGATGATCTCATCGTCCGTGGACAGCTTGACGTCACGGTAGCGTCTCATGCCGGTGCCGGCAGGGATCAGCTTACCGATGATAACATTCTCCTTCAGACCGATCAGCGGATCGACCTTGCCCTTGATGGCAGCTTCCGTCAGGACCTTGGTAGTCTCCTGGAAGGATGCCGCGGACAGGAAGGAATTCGTTGCCAGGGAGGCCTTGGTGATACCGAGCATCACCTGCTTGCCCTCCGCAGGCTCCTTGCCTTCGGCCGCCAGCTTCTCGTTGATCTCCTCGAAATCGAGCGCATCCACCAGGGTGCCCGGCAGGAAATCAGAATCTCCGGCCTGCTCGAGGCGGATCTTCTTCAGCATCTGCCGCACGATCACTTCGATGTGCTTGTCGTTGATGTCAACGCCCTGCAGACGGTAGACGCGCTGTACCTCGCGCAGCATATAATCCTGCACGGCGCGCACGCCCTTGATCTTCAGGATGTCGTGAGGGTTGACGGAACCTTCGGTCAGCTCGTCGCCGGCCTCCAGCACCTGGTCATCCAGCACCTTGATTCTGGATCCGTAAGGGATCAGATAGGCCTTGGACTCACCGGTCTCCTCATTGGTGACAATCACTTCTCTCTTCTTCTTCGTGTCGCTGATCGTGACACGGCCGCCGAACTCCGCGATGATCGCGAGGCCCTTCGGCTTTCTCGCCTCAAACAGCTCCTCGACACGAGGAAGACCCTGGGTGATATCGTCGCCTGCCACACCGCCGGTGTGGAAGGTTCTCATCGTCAGCTGCGTACCGGGCTCACCGATGGACTGTGCCGCGATGATACCGACCGCCTCACCGACCTGTACCGGCTCGCCGGAGGCCATGTTGGCGCCGTAGCATTTCGCGCACACACCCAGATGGGAGCGGCAGGTTAAGACGGTACGGATCTTGACTTCGGTGACACCCGTCGCGATGATTCTCGCGGCACGCTTCTTCGTGATCATGTGATTTCTCTTCACGATCATCTCACCGTTTAAGTCATACATCGTCTCGCAGGCGTAGCGGCCGGTGATTCTCTCTTCGAGACTCTCGATCACTTCACGCCCGTCGTTGAACGCGCGCACGACCATGCCCGGGATCTCTTCTCTGCCCTCTGCGCAGTCCGTCTCACGGATAATCAGCTCCTGAGAGACGTCTACCAGACGACGGGTCAGATAACCGGAGTCCGCGGTACGAAGAGCCGTATCCGACAGACCCTTACGGGCGCCGTGTGCGGAGATGAAGTACTCCAGTACGTCCAGACCTTCACGGAAGTTGGACTTGATGGGCAGCTCGATGGTCCGTCCGGACGTATCCGCCATCAGTCCACGCATACCGGCCAGCTGCTTGATCTGCTTGTCAGATCCACGCGCGCCGGAATCAGCCATCATGAAGATGTTGTTGTATTTGTCAAGTCCGCCCAGAAGTGCTTCGGTGATCTGGTCATCCGCTTCCTTCCAGGTCTCGATGACAGCTTTGTAACGCTCCTCCTCGGTCAGCAGGCCGCGGCGGAAGTTACGGGTGATCTTGTCAACGGTATGCTCCGCATCCGCCAGGATCTCCTTCTTGGAGGCCGGTACGGTCATATCGTGAATCGAAACGGTCATCGCCGCTCTGGTAGAGTACTTGTAGCCCAGCGCCTTGATGGCATCCATCACCTCTGCGGTTCTGGTCGCCCCGTGGCTGTTCATGCATCTCTCCAGAATCTGCTTTAACTGCTTCTTGCCGACCAGGAAAGAAATCTCAGGCATCAGGTCATTCTCCGGTTTCGTGCGGTCCACGAAGCCCAGATCCTGAGGCACGACCTCGTTGAAGAGGATACGGCCGAGCGTCGTGTCGATGACACGGCTGCACTCCTTGCCCTCGGAATTCTTGCCGTGGACACGGACCTTGATCTTCGCGTGAAGCGTCAGATAGCCGTTCTCATAGGCAAGAATCGCCTCATTCGGATTCTTGAAGATGCTTCCCTCGCCCAGGTCATTTTCCTTCTGCAGCGTCAGATAGTAGATGCCGAGGACCATATCCTGGGAAGGAACAGCCACGACACCGCCGTCGGAAGGCTTTAAGAGGTTGTTCGGGGAGAGCATCAGGAACCGGCACTCCGCCTGCGCTTCCACGGACAGCGGCAGATGCACTGCCATCTGGTCGCCGTCGAAGTCGGCGTTGAATGCGGTACACACCAGCGGATGAAGCTTGATGGCCTTGCCTTCGACCAGGATCGGCTCAAATGCCTGGATGCCCAGTCTGTGCAGTGTAGGTGCACGGTTTAACATCACGGGATGCTCATGAATCACATCCTCTAAGATGTCCCAGACCTCCGGCTGCAGGCGCTCCACCATCTTCTTGGCTGCCTTGATGTTCTTCGCGATATCGCGCTGCACCAGCTCCTTCATGACGAAGGGCTTGAACA
>JAFPYK010000317.1 GCA_017412265.1 Lachnospiraceae bacterium | reverse complement strand
CGCCTGGAGATCCGCAAGGCAATCTTCGGCGAGACGGTGGATTTCGACGAGTTCGATACCGAGGACGAGAAGGACAAGGATAAGGACAAGGATAAAGAGAAGACGACCAAGAAGACCGACGGCGAGAGCACGACCGAGTCGACGACAGAGACCACGACCGAAGAGCCCACCACTTACGGGACCAATGAGCTGGAGATCGACTTCGAGGCGCTGGCGGAGAAGGCGGACGACAAGACGCTGAAGAACATGGATCTGTATGTGGCTTCGCTGACGCCAAGCTCGCAGAATGAGTACACCGGCCTGTTCAAGGGCAAGAACCTGATCTTTATCTCGGGCGAGGCCTTCAGTGCGGAGGCGATCGACAAGGACCGCACGCCGACCCTGTACCGGATGGCCACGAAGGGCATTAATTTCACCGATTATTATCAGCCGGCTTCGGCGGGTACCACGGGCGGCGAGGTTGAGAATATCTTCGGCTTCCTGCCGTTAAAGGGCGGCTCGACGTTCACGCAGCTGGCGAAGCACCACAATTACTACACCATCAGCTGGCAGCTCAACAAGCTGGGCTACTGGGGGCAGGCTTACCACAACAACAGCTATACCTACTATCACCGCGACGAGACGCACACGAAGCTGGGCTTCTCGGAGGGCTACATGGGCTATGGCAACGGTATGGAGGAGTATGTCAAGAAACAGTGGCCGGAGAGTGACCTGGAGATGATGGAAGGTACGGTGGACAAATACATCAACCAGGACAAGTTCAGTGTCTATTACATGTCGGTCAGCGGACATTCTCAGTATTCCTGGGCGGGCAACGCGATGTCCAAGAAGAACCGTGAGTCCGTGGCGGCGCTGGAGGCGGAGGGCAAGCTCTCCGAGCCGGTGCTGGCTTATCTGGCCTGCAACGTGGAGCTGGACAAGGCCATGGAGTACCTGATCAAGCGGCTGGAGGAGGCCGGCAAGGCCGACGATACCGTGATCGTGATCAGCGCGGACCATTTCCCGTACGGACTGGACGCAGATGCGCCGATCGGCAAGCAGCCGTATCTGTCGGAGCTGTACGGATACGCGCCGACCAACCTGATCGAGCGTGACCACAACCGACTGATCCTCTGGTGCGGATCGCTGGAGAAGAGCGCGCCGATCGTGGTGGATACGCCGACGAGCTCGCTGGATGTCCTTCCGACGCTGATGAACCTCTTCGGCATCGAGTATGATTCCAGACTCTGCATCGGCCGCGACGTCTTCTCGGACGCGGAGCCGATCATGTTCAATACCGCGTATGACTGGAAGACGGATAAGGGAACGTACATTGCTTCGTCCGGCACGTTTACGCCGGTGGACGGCGTGACCGTGGAAGACGATTACGTCAAGCGGATTAGCAAGATCGTCTCGAACAAGATGACCTTCAACAAGGGACTGATCAACTACGATTATTTCAAACATGTATTCGGCTCGGATTATTGATCCGGGTGAACAGGCCCCGGGGCAGCCTAAGCTGCCCCGGGTTTTCTCTTTTCCGGGGAAAGTATTGACAAGAGGGGGAAATCATTGTATAAATGAATCAAGGACTGGAAACGTTTCCGGGAACGTTTTATAGACAGATCGGACCGGGAGGAAAGGATGACGGCAGCGGCTTTGTGCGCTGCCGCAGAGTGAGTTATGACCATACGTGATGTGGCGAAGAGCAGCGGTGTCTCCATCAGTACGGTATCCAGGGTATTGAACGGACATCCGGACGTCAGCGAGGCGGTCCGCGAGAAGGTGATGAAGGCTGTCGAGGAGCTGCACTATGTGCCGAATGACAGTGCGAGGTCGCTGGTGCAGGCGCAGACGGACACGATCGGCGTCGTGATCCGCGGCATCGGCAACCCGTTCTTTGCCTCGGTTATGGCGGAGATCGAGAAGGCGGCCGCGAAGGCGGGATATGAGATCGCGCGCACGCAGATCGGTGCGGAGGAGGACGAGCTGCTGGCCGGGGCGTCCCTCGTGAAGTCCCGGAGGCTGAAGGGGCTGATCCTGCTGGGCGGCCGGTTCGATTACAGCGCGGAGGATGCGCAGAGGATTGACGTCCCGTTTGTCTGCTGCACATTTACCAACAGTTTCGGAGACCTTGCGACGGAGCAGTATTCTTCGATTTCGATCAACGATTACGCGGAGGCTTACCGGGCGACGCAGTATCTGACCGCGCGCGGGCACCAGAGGATCGGCATCGTGCTGGAGCGCCGGGAGGACCATTCGATCAGCGAGCTGCGCTGCAGGGGATACTGCGACGCGCTGCGGGGGAAGGGCCTGCTGGACGAGGCGCTCATCGCGGAGACCGGGAGTTTCTCGATGGCCGCGGCTTATGAGGCGACGAAGAAGCTGATCACGGAGCATCCGGAGATCACGGCACTGTTCGTGATCGCGGATTCGATGGCGATCGCAGCGATGAAGGCCCTGTATGACCTGGGGCGGAGAGTGCCGGAGGACTGCTCGGTGATCGCGATCGACGGAATCGAGATGTCAGAGTATACGACGCCGGCGCTCACGACGCTCTCACAGCCGCCGGAGGTTATGGCGCGCAAGGCCGTGAAGGCGATGCTGGACGTGATCCGGGATCCGGAGGCGCACCGGCACGAGTGGGTGAAGACCACGCTGCGGGAAGGCGGCTCGGTGGCGCAGGCGAGATAAGAATCAGTTAAGAATCAGGGGTGAAGCGGCTGCGGCGGATGTGCCGGGGCGCGGAAAGGAAAGAGAATGAAACGAAGCAGTGGGATTCTGATGCCGATTTCCTCGCTGCCCTCACCGTACGGAATCGGTACGCTGGGCAAGGCGGCGCGGGAATTCGTGGATTTTCTGGCGGAGGCGCGCCAGAGCTACTGGCAGATTCTGCCGGTGGGGCCGACGAGTTACGCGGACTCTCCTTACCAGAGCCCGTCGACATTTGCGGGGAATCCGTATTTTATCGACCTGGACGTGCTGAAGGAGGACGGACTTCTGAAGCAGGAGGAGATCGACGCATATGCCTGGGGGGATGACCCGGCGAAGGCGGATTACGGCCTGCTCTATGAGAACCGGCTGAGGCTGCTTGCGCGCGCGGCCGCGCGGGGCTGGGAGAGAGACCGGGCGGAAGTGGACGCATTTGCGAGAGAGAACGGGAAATGGCTGCCGGACTATGCGCTGTTTATGGCGCTGAAGCGGCAGTTTGGCATGAAGCCGTGGCTGGAGTGGCCGGAGGATATCCGGCTGAGGAAGCCGGAGGCGGTGGCCCATTGGCGCGAGGAGCTCGCGGAGGACGTGCGGCTCTTCACGTACCTGCAGTTCCTGTTCTTCCGGCAGTGGGCGGACCTGCGGGCCTACGCGCACGAGAAGGAGATCAAGATCCTGGGGGATCTGCCGATCTACGTGGCGCTGGACTCGGCGGACGTCTGGTCCTCGCCGGAGAATTTCCAGCTGGATGAGGAAAATGTGCCGGTGAAGGTCGCCGGAGTGCCGCCGGATTATTTCTCCGCGGACGGGCAGCTCTGGGGCAACCCGCTCTATGATTATGACTACATGCGGCGCAACGGCTACGGCTGGTGGATCGACCGGATCGGCGGGGCGGAGAAGCTCTACGACGTGATCCGGATCGACCATTTCCGCGGGTTTGCGAGTTACTGGGCGGTGCCTTACGGGGAGAAGACCGCGAAGAAGGGCGAGTGGATCTCCGGGCCCGGCATGGAGCTCGTGGGGATGCTGCAGAACTGGTTCCACGACCTGGTGTTCGTGGCGGAGGACCTGGGCTATCCGACACCGGATGTGGCGAAGCTTCTGAAGGATTCCGGGCTGCCGGGCATGAAGGTGCTGGAGTTCGCGTTTGATGCGGATGAGGAGAGCAACCATATGCCGCATCTGTATACGCCGAACAGTATCTGCTACGCGGGGACGCACGACAACTCGACGCTGGCCGGCTGGCGGAAGAATGTCAGGCATGAGGTGACGGACCTGGCGGCGGAGTACTTCGGGCTCAATGAGAAGGAAGGCTTCGTCTGGGGGATGATTCGGGGCGGAATGTCGAGCGTCTCGAACCTGTTCGTCGCCCAGATGCAGGACTACCTGGAGCTTGACGACGACGCGCGGATGAATATGCCGGGGAACGCGCTCGGCAACTGGCGCTGGCGGATGAAGCCGGGGGAGATCCCGGAAGGGCTGGCGGAGAAGATCGCGCGGATGACGGAGCTGTACGGGCGGTGCGAGCCGAAGCCGGCGGAGCCGGAGGAAGAGCCGGCGGAAGCAGCAGAGGACGCTGCGGAGGAAGCCGGAGCCGGGGCTGTCGATGAGAAGGAGACCGGCAAGCCTGTGCGAACCGGGGAATAATACAGTGTATCAGGGGGCAGACCGAGAGGGGCTGCCCCTTTTGTATGCAGATCATCAAAAGAACGTGACATTTTCTGAAAAAAGGCCGGCATATGCTACCGCTTTGAGGCAAAATGAGGTATACTGAAGAAAAGGACTGTACGTATCCGAAAAACAGGACAGAGGAGATTTGTATATGAGCGAAAGACAGATGATGTGGGCTCTGGTCAAGGAAAAACCGGAGAAGGGCCTGTGGATGCGGCGCGTCCCGGTGCCTGAGGTGGGAGCTAACGATGTGATGATCAAGATCCATAAGACAGCCATCTGCGGGACGGACGTGCATATCTACGACTGGAACCGCTGGGCGCAGGAGACGATCCCGCTCGGCATGACCATCGGACATGAGTACGTGGGTGAGATCGTGAAGGTGGGCCCCGGCGTGCGCGGGTTCAAGCCCGGCGACCTGGTCTCGGGCGAAGGGCATATCACCTGCGGCAAATGCCGCAACTGCCTGGAGGGGCACAAGCAGAACTGTAAGAACGCGAAGGGCGTGGGCGTGAACCGCAACGGAGCATTTGCGGAGTATCTGGTGATCCCGTGGGTCAATGTCTGGCCCTGCAGCCCGGATATCCCGGAGGAGATGTACGCGATCTTTGACCCGTTCGGCAACGCGGCGCACACGGCGCTCTCTTATGACGTGCTGGGCGAGGACGTGCTGATCTCCGGCGCGGGCCCGATCGGCTGCATGGCTGCGGCGATCGTGAAGTTCGCGGGTGCGCGCCACGTCGTGGTGACGGATTTCAACCAGTACCGGCTGGATCTGGCGAAGAAGCTCGGCGCGACGCGGTGTGTGAATCTGGGCAAGGAAACGCTGGAGCAGGTCAAGGAAGAGATCGGGATGACCGAGGGCTTCGACGTGGGGCTTGAGATGTCCGGCAGCGAGAAGGCGCTGGATACGATGATCCACACGATGAAGCACGGCGGCAATATCGCCCTGCTGGGGCTTCTGGACAAGAATACGACTGTGGACCTGGAGACGGTGATCTTCAACGGCCTGAATCTGCGGGGCATCTACGGGCGCAAGGTCTGGGACACCTGTATCAAGATGACGATGCTTCTGCAGGCGGGGCTTGATATCTCCGATGTGATCACGCACCGGATCGACGTGAGGGATTTTGACAAAGGATTCCAGACGATGCTCTCGGGCAAATCCGGCAAGGTGATCATGGACTGGTCGAGGATCGGCGAGCTGCCGGTGCCGGAAGGAGAATGAGAGAATTGATGTGTGAGAGGAAGAGGGGGACGGATCGATGAAGAAGTTATTTGGCTGACTGAACCTGACCTGGCCGAAGATCATTATATTTGCTGTGGCCGCGGGCGTCTACACGGGGATCGTGGCGCTGATTCCGGCGCTGAAGGATACGTCGTTTCACGATATCACAACGACGTTTGAGTGCTGGATTCTTTTCGCCATCCTGATCATCGTCAACAGCAGGTCGCCGCTCGATTCGGCGCTGAAGACATTTGTCTTCTTCCTGTCGAGAGAAAGCAATAGAGAGGAGTAAGGAAGAAATGAATAAGCGTGAAACATTGGATCTGTACAAGAAGACCGTGGACGAGATCCGGGAAGCCGGATTATTCAAGGGCGAGGCCCCGATCTGCTCCCCGCAGGGCTCGCGTGTGACGCTGGCGGACGGAAGAGAGCTTCTGTGCATG
>JAFPYK010000316.1 GCA_017412265.1 Lachnospiraceae bacterium | reverse complement strand
GCACTGCTTTCGATCGTGCTGGAGGTGATCGCCCAGAAGGTTCTGGACATGACGCAGATCTCGCCTTCGAGCCCGGTGTATGTGATCCTCCTGGCATTCTTTGTGGTGGCCGCGGTGGAGGAGGGGACGAAGTACCTGCTGATGCACGGCAAGGTGTGGCGGCATCCTTCGTTCAACTACCGGTTTGACGCGATCGTATATTCGGCGTTTGTCTCGCTGGGCTTCGCGGCGTTTGAGAATCTCCAGTATGTGAGGAGCTACGGGCTGAGCGTGGCATTTCCGAGAGCGGTCCTGGCGGTGCCGGGGCATCTCGGTTTCTCGGTGCTGTTCGGATATTTCTACGGGCGGGCGAAGATGGCCTCGAACGCGGGCGACCGCAGGGGCTGCGTGCAGAATATCGTGCTCGGCTATGTGAGCGCGGTGTGCATGCATGGATTCTACGACGCCTGCGCGATGATGGGAACCGGCCTGTCGACGCTGGTGTTCCTCGCATTTGTCGTCATTATGTATATCGTGATCCTGCGGCTGATTCGCAATGAGTCTGCGACGGACGCGCCGATCGAGTAAGAAACGGAAAGGTACGGTGGGGGAAATGAAAATGAGATGGTGGGCAGCGCTGCTTGCCGTGATCCTGGTGATCGCGGCCGCGGGCTGCGGGAAGCCGTCGAAGGAGGAGAGAACTTCTTCGGGGACGGAGACGCAGAGCGAGGCGGTGACGGAGAGCGCAACGGAGGCGCCGGGGAAGGATGAGACGGAACCGGTGGAGAGCACTTCGGCGTCGAAGGACGATGAGACGGCTTCGGAGGAAGGAAGCTCGGAGTCCGTCGAACCGGAGAAGGACCTGCCGGTGAGCTTCATCAGCCCGGTGGTCCGGGACCGGAAAGACTGGGCCTATGACGAGAGCGCGCAGCTGATCACGATGAACCGGGATATACAGACGGTTCAGCTGACGGAGGAAGAGGCAGCGAAGTATCCGGAGCTTGCGAAGGCTCTGGCGGATCTGGAGGGACTTCTCGAGAGCCGGGCGGATGATTTCGCCGCGGAGACGGAGGATCTCACGAAGGAGTTTCTGCAGACGGAAGAGCCGGGGAATTATTTCCCGCTGGAGTATTCTTCGACGCTTCAGGTGAAACGGGCGGACAACCGGATCCTCAGCGTGCTTGAGTCCTGCAGCCAGTACGGCGGGGGCGTGCACGGGACGCTGGAGTTTCGCGGGTACAATTATGACGTGCAGACCGGGAAGCTGATCGGGCTTTCGGAGATCTGCCCGGAGGAAGAGAAGCTCGCGCAGGTGCTGATGGAGAAGCTCCTGGGGGCTTATCCGGAGGAGCTCTTCTACAGTGAGATGGAGGACGAGATCGCCCAGTATCTGGAGGATTACGCTGTATTTACGGTGGGCAATGACGGGATCACCTTCTACTTCAGCCCTTATGTCATCGGGCCTTACGGCAGCGGGATGTTTGAGGTGAAGCTGTATTACAGTGAGGAATGCGCGGAGCTGATTGCGGAGAAGTACCGGGGAGGCATGCCTCGCTTCACCGAGCAGATCTCGGAGGAGGAGAGCCTGTGCCTGCGGGACGCTTCCGGCAAGGAGAAGCGTGTCGAGATCTACGGCGAACTCGTGGATGAGTCGGAACAGAGAGAGCTGATGCTCATGATGGACGACGTGGTCGTGAAGACCGGGGCCTACGGGTACGCATTTGCAAATTACCGGATGCATCTGGAGGACGGCAGTGAGTATGTGCTGTGCGGTGTCACGACGGACAATGATTACGGAGTGATCCTGATCTTTGATGTGAACGGAGACCGGCCGGCGCAGACGGATGTGGTCGGCGGGGCTCATTTTGAGGCTGTGGATGTGGAGGTCGACGGAAATTATTCGACGCACTACATCTTCCCGAAGGATCCCGGAGAGTTCCGGCTGCTCCGCAGATGTGATCTCCTGAGCACCTACAGTTACCTGCAGGGAGTGCGGCTTGCGGGCGGCAAGGCCGAGGTGACGGGCAAGGTGTATGAGACGGTCCGCTATCAGGAGGATCCGCTGGTGCTGAAGCAGGAGATGGATCTCCTGCCGGTGAAGGAGGGCACGTTTGAGGCGGCCGGCGAGGCAGAGCACTTCGCGGCAGGGACGAAGCTCTTCTTCCGCTACACGGACGGAATCGACCGGGTGTGGTTCGCGCTGGAGGACGGCAGGCTGGTCGAGGTGAAGCTTTCCTCGACGGAATGGCCGATGCAGGTGGACGGAAAGGACATCGAAGAGGTGTTTGACGGCCTGTTCTTTGCCGGGTGAGGATTCGTTTTATACGACATCAGTAGAACAGAATAAAATGTGTAGGAAGCGGGTTATCATAACAGATGATCCGCTTCTTTTTAATGCCTGGGAGGAGGCGTCCGGTGCGGGAGTTTTGGCGTTTTTCTGCAGGGAAGTGTTGATTTTACAAAAAGGGAGTGCTACTATGTTAGATAATCAGCGCGCTAAAGCGTCAAAGTTATGGAGGAAGCAGTTATGGCGAAGAATATTGACTGGAGCAGCTTGGGATTCGGTTATGTGCAGGCGGACTACCGTTATGTGTCGAAGTATAAAGACGGCAAGTGGGATGAGGGCGGCCTTGTGACCGATGCGAATATCACTCTGAACGAGTGTGCCTGTGTCTTCCAGTACGCGCAGACCTGCTTTGAGGGTCTGAAGGCATATCACACGGTGGACGGAAGAGTTGTGTGTTTCCGCCCGGACCTGAACGCCGCGCGCATGAAGGAGACCTGCGAGCGTCTGGAGATGCCTCCGTTCCCGGAGGAGCGCTTCGTGGAGGCGGTGAAGATGCTGGTCAAGGCGAACGAGGATATGGTCCCGCCTTACGGCACCGGCGCATCGCTCTACATCCGTCCGTTCATGATCGGCACCAACAGTGTCATCGGCGTGAAGCCTGCGGTGGAGTTTGAGTTCCGTATGTTCTGTACGCCGGTCGGCCCGTACTTCAAGGGCGGCGCGAAGCCGATCTCCATCAAGGTTTCGGATTTCGACCGTGCGGCACCGAGAGGAACCGGCCACATCAAGGCGGGCCTGAACTATGCGATGAGCCTGCATCCGATTGTGGTTGCGCATGAAGAGGGATTTGCCGAGAATATGTACCTGGATCCGGAGACCCGGACCAAGGTCGAGGAGACCGGCGGCGCGAACTTCATGTTCGTGACCAAGGACGGCACGTTTGTGACGCCGAAGTCCGACAGTATCCTGCCTTCGATCACGAGAAGATCGCTGATGGTTGTGGCGGAGAAGTATCTGGGCATGAAGGTGGAGCACAGAGAGGTTCTCTTCTCTGAGGTTCCGGATTTCGCGGAGTGCGGCCTGTGCGGCACCGCGGCGGTGATTTCGCCGGTGGGACATATCTATGACCACGGCAAGGATATCTATTTCCCGAGCGGGATGGAGGAGATGGGTCCCTGGACCAAGAAGCTGTATGAGACGCTGACCGGTATCCAGATGGGACGGATCGAGGCTCCGGAAGGCTGGGTTGTAGAAGTGGCCTGAGACGGCGTGTACCAGTCAGAAGGATACGGGCGTGTGAAAAACCAAGGTTTTTCACACGCCCTTTTTGATGCGGAGAACAGGCGTGCGCGGAGGCAGGCCTGGGCCAGCAGCTTGCCCTGCCGACAGGAGTATGATTGCCTGCAGGGGTCGGGCGGAGGCCCGAAGAGAAGGATCCCCGCAATATGAAAAACAG
>JAFPYK010000315.1 GCA_017412265.1 Lachnospiraceae bacterium | reverse complement strand
TTCGGGGTATGGCTCAGTTTGGCTAGAGCGCATCGATAGGGACGATGAGGCCGCAGGTTCAAGTCCTGTTACCCCGATTTCTCTGTCACAGCCGTGACAGGCTAGGTGCCGAGCGCATCTGTTTTCCGGGGTATGGCTCAGTTTGGCTAGAGCGCATCGTTCGGGACGATGAGGTCGCAGGTTCAAATCCTGTTACCCCGACACGGGAGCTATCGTGGATTCACGATAGCTCTTTTTGTTTACCGGAAGGAGGTTTTCCCATGATCTGGCTGATTCTTGCCCTCATCCTTCTCGCCCTGGTTCTTCTCGTAAGCTTTCTCTGCTGCCGCGTCGCCTTCTACTCCCCGCTCGGGGCCCAGAATGACGATGAGAACCTGCCGGACATCGGCGCCGACGCGCAGACCCGCGAGGACATCCTGGCGCACATCCACACGCTTCAGTCCCTGCCGTACGAGCCGGTGGAGATCACCTCCTACGACGGCCTGCGCCTGAAGGGCCGGCTGATTCGCGCCGCCCGCGAGGACGCGCCTCTCTCGCTCTGCTTCCACGGCTACCGCGGCACCCCCTACCGGGACTTCAGCTACGGCGCCGGCGGCTATCTCGGCCTCGGCCACCACGTCCTGCTCGTGGAGGAGCGCGCGCACTGCACCAGCGAAGGCCATTACATCACGATGGGCGTCAAGGAGCGCGAAGACTGCCACGCCTGGGCCCACGCCGCAGCTGTCGCATTTCCCCGCAGCCCCATCTACCTCTGCGGCGTCTCCATGGGAGCCGCGACGGTTCTCCTCGCCTCCTGCATGGACCTTCCCGCGCAGGTCAAGGGCATCATCGCAGACGCCGGCTACACCTCCGGCGCAGAGATCGTGAAGAGCGTCTGCCGCAGAAGGCGCCTGATGCCCCTCTACCCCTTCCTCTGCCTGGGCGCCCTGCTCTTCGGACATTTCTCCCTCGCGCAGGCCGACGTCCGCGCGGCGGTCCGCCGGACCACCCTCCCGATTCTCCTGATCCACGGGGAAGCCGATCCTCTCGTGCCCTGCGAGATGGGCCGCGAACTCGCGGCCTGCCACCCCGACGCCACACTGCACACCTTCCCGCGGGCCGGCCATGTCCTGAGCTACCTCCTCGACGAGGAGCGCTACCTCCGGCTCGTGCAGGATTTTGAGAAACGCTGCGAAGCCGCAGCCGAAAGGAGCAACCCTGATGAATGAAGAGACCATCCGCGCACGCATCCTCGCCGGACGTGCCCTGATCACCGGCTTTGGCGACGATGCCGGCGTCGACGACGACTACGCCACAGACCAGGAGCTTAAGAAGCCCCAGCCGCCGCTCGTCAAATCGCCCATGGGCGGGCCGGTCACCGACCTTCCCTCCGACTTTTCCGCGCTTCCCATCGAGCAGGACTTCCTGCACATCGTCAACTCGCGCAAAAGCCACCGCGTCTACACCGGAGAGTCCCTCTCCCTCACCGAGCTGTCCTACCTTCTCTGGTGCACCCAGGGCATCAAATCCGTCCGCGGCAGGGCCTACGCCACCCTGCGCACCGTCCCCTGCGGCGGTGCCCGCCACGAATTCGAGACCTACCTCGCCGTGCGCGCCGTGGAAGGCCTGACGCCCGGCCTCTACCACTACCTGCCGCTGCACCACCAGGTCGAGTACCTCGGCGCAGAGCCCGCGGCCCCCTGGCTCACCGACACCCTCTGCGGCCAGTCGTGGGCCGAGAAAGCCTCCGTCGTCTTCTACTACAGCTGCGTCTTCTACCGCGCCGAGTGGCGCTACGGCATCTGGGCCCACGGCCCGATCCTGATGGATGCCGGCCACATCACCCAGAACCTCTACCTCGCCGCAACCTCGATCGGCCGCGGCGGCTGCGCGATCGCCGCTGTCGAACCCAAGCCCGCCAACGAAGGCTTCGGCCTCGACGGCGAGGAAGAATGCATCTTCTACGCGATGCCGGTCGGCTGCGTCCGCCCGGAAGACCGCGAAGCCGAAGACGCCTTCTACGCATTTGTCCGCGAAGAAGGGCTCTGATCCCGGCTTGACAAAGCCCGGCACAACGCCTATGCTTGCTTCAGAAACTGTTGACCCGTCACCAGACAAGGAGGACCTCCATGTCACACTGGGGCATCTATCTGCTCATCGGCCTGGTTCTGTTCCTCATCGCCGGCTCGCTCCTCGAGCGCTATAACCGCAAGGTGGAAGCAGAACATCCCGGCCCGGACATCACCAGGCACACAACGATCGGAACACTCTTAAGCTACGATCCCGGCGTCGCCGCCGTTCTCACCGCGCAAGGCATGCACTGCGTGGGCTGCCCCTCCTCACAGGCAGAATCCATCGAGCAGGCCGCCATGGTCCACGGCATAAACGCCGACGAACTCCTCGCCTCCGTGCGGAAGTATTTTGAAGAACATCCCATCAACCCAAAAGAATAAAAGAAAAACACATGCATCCCCGAACACGGCAAGCCGAATCGATCTCAGATGCATGTGTTTTTTTGTATAGTCGTCCCGCAAATGATTGGCTATCCAGAGTCGAAAAGCGGCCACCATGATCCAACAAGCCTGCTCACTTCCCTCCGCGACTCCTGCCTTCAGTGGATATGGCAGGCGACTCCCGGACTAGCAAGACGGAAATGCGGCGAAAGACTTCCGGGGACGACCCCCAAGGCGGCGCACAAAATGTTCTCGGGACCGTTACCGAGTGCCGGCACTTAGCGTGGTGAGCGACGCAGCTCCGAAAACAAAAAAGAAGTTTGGTGTTAGTCAGGCATAGCCAAGAAGCGATGGAGCCGCAGGCTCAAAACCGCTGATTGCTATGACTGAACGCTGCGATAGCAGCGCACCAAACTGCTAGATTACTTACCCCGCTGCGGCACTCGGCCGCTTACGTGCCGCTGCACCGAGGTACCCGAGGCGAAAGCCGTGTCCCGAAACATTTTCGTGAGACGCCCCCTCTCTCTCGGGAGTTTTTCAGCCTCTCCGCTCCTCGCGAAGCGGCCGCTCCCAGAAGACCTTCGCCCCGATCTCCTCCGCGAGCGCGTCGATCACCCCCGGAACCTCCTGAAGCAGCGCGGCCTCCCGCTTCTTCGACCGCCGTCCCTTCCCCTCGTAGAGCACCCTGCTCCGGTACGCGTCATAAGAGACCGCATAATCCTCCTCATCCCGGTGCGGGAAGAACGTCACCGCAGCCTCATAGCAGATCTGCCCCGCCTCCGACGTTGCCACCAGCATCGCCAGCGCCCCGCGCCGCGGGACGTCCGAGACCACCGCCTCCGCCTCATAATACCGTTCCCACACATTTACCTGGGCCATCTTCTCCTCCTCTCCCCGCAGCCCTCCGCCGCGGCAGGGACAAAAGAATCCCTCCGAAGAGGGATTCCCCATTCCGTTATTTATAATTCTCCGGATATCTCGTCGTCACATAATCCGACTGCAGCACCTTATCCTTCGTCAGGGTCCTCCCCCAATGTACCGAAGAGTTGTAGTTCGCCTCCGTGATCACGATATACGACGGATGGATCTCCAGGATCACCACACTGTGCCTGTCCCCGTTGATCCGCAGGATATCGCCCACATGCAGCTTGTCATAATCGATCTCATCCTCATTTCTCACCGGAAGCTTCCCGTACGCCACGTCGCTCATCATAAACGCGAATCCCGCGCAGCCCCATCCGCCGGAGTAGTTATGGTACTTCTGTCCCATCTCCCACTCATAATAGTCGTCGTTGGTGTAATGCATGCCCTCCGGATAGTCCGACTTCATCGCCATGATCCGCTGGTAGGCCACCGCCTCCGTCGGCAGCTCGCCCTGCAGGCGCCCGTAATCCTCTCCAAACTGATATGAGTCATCCCAGTACTGATTGACACTCACATCCTCCAGGTAATACCATTTGCCGGAGAGGTTCAGCCAGCCCGTATACATCTTGCCGGAGCTCCGGAAATAATACCACTCTCCGTCAGCCTTCGCCCAGCCGGTCGCCATCGCTCCGGAAGACTTCAGATAATACCAGTCCGTTCCCCCATAAGTGCTGTCGTCATACGTCTTGCCCTCATACTCCCAGGAATTGGCCTTGATGAGATCCGGATTAAACCATCCGGTCTGCATCTTGCCTTCCTCGTCCATATGATACCAGTCGCTTCCGACCTTGACCCAGCCCGTCTGCATCTTGCCCGACGAAGCCAGATAGTACCAGGAGCTGCCCGACTTCACCCAGCCCGTCTGCATCTTGCCGGACGTCCCCAGATAATACCAGGAGCCGCCGATCTGCTTCCAGCCCGT
>JAFPYK010000314.1 GCA_017412265.1 Lachnospiraceae bacterium | reverse complement strand
GAGGCTTGATGGTATCATAGACCGAGAACTCCTCGCCGGGATAGATCACCGAGCCATTGATCAGGCTCACAGCATGCGCCACGTTGTTGGCTCTCGCGCGCGTCGACGAAGAAAAGTTGGTGGTAAATGTACCGATCACAGAGTCACACTGCGACACCATCTCGTGCGTATACTTCGGCTCCACCACGGTCATCGTGGCATCCAGGACCAGGTCCTGTCCCATGCCCTCGGCGAACATCGCATCCAGCGCCTTCTTGGTCGCCTCGCAGTCCACCGAGATGCCCTGCTTCGACTCACCGTAGACAAATGCGTCGTCCTGCCGCGTGATCGTCGCGTTCTGAGGCTCCTGGTCAAACTTCTGCGCGGAATCCACGAACGCCTTGATCTTCGCGTCATCCAGAGACTTCTCCACATTCAGCTGTGCCGGAGACTTCTCCAGGTCCTTCGTCTCTTTAAACCGGCGCACCAGGTTGCCCGACTTCGCAAATGCGATCGCCTGCTTCGCCAGGTCTTCCTTCGTCGCCTTGAACCCCAGCTCGCCCAGGGTCGTCTCAATCTTCTCTTCCCCGACGCGGATCACCACCGGCTTCACGCCGAGCTCCTCCACGTACTTATCCAGTGCTTCCTCCACCTGCGCTTCCGTCATGCCGCTCAGGTCGATATCGTCCACATAGACGCCCTTCACGACCGTCGGCTCCGCGCAGGACGCCTTCGCAGCCGCTCCGAAGAACAGGCCCGCGAACAGCGCGCACACCAGAACCGCAATATATGTTCTCTTCATACGTCTCACCTCGCAGCCCACACTCAGCGGATCGCAGAGATGATGGTCGGCAGGATCATCGCCAGGATCAGGACGATGATGATAACTGTCGAAACAATCTTCTGTGTTTTTCTGGAATGAAAATTCATAATCTCTAACCTCCGCAATCGCAAACTTCCATCTTCTCCCGGGCGCACATACCCCCCGTGCGCCATAGACTACACTATAGCCGAAACCTCCCGCCCTTGCAAGAAGTTCCTCACTTTATTATCCCACATTTTGCGGGCGTTTGGGGGCGTTTCTTTTAATTTTTCATTACATTTTAATAAATAACGAGATTCTTCAGGAGGATTCCGCAGCAGGCCGGAATCTGCAGCCGCAGCATACCGTCCTCGCAGTCGAATTCCGCCGCGCTCACGTCATATCCCTCTTCGTTGATGATGATGAGATTCGTGTATCTCTCGTCCCTGCCGCCGCCCATCTGCCAGACCGGCAGAGAGATCTCGCGCGCGTCCCCGCGGTTGATCGCCACGACGAACCGGTTCTTCTCGTCAAATCTTGTATAGCAGAGGAAATCCTGCCCCGCATTCAGGAACTTCGTCGACCCGTGCCTGAGCGCGCCGTACCCCTTGTGGATGCGGATCAGCTCGCGGTGAAGCTCGATGAGCCTCTTATCCTCCTCGCCCCACGGATAGGTCCGGCGGTTGTCCGGATCGGTCCATCCGCACACGCCCGCTTCGTCCCCGTAATAGACCGTGGGCATGCCCGGCCACGTCATCTGCATCAGGACACCCATACCGAAGATCACCGGACGGATGCCCTCCGAAGCCGCTGCCGCGCCCGCCGTCTGCAGCCGTCCCACCCGCGAATTGGTCCTGGTCATGAACCTCGAGTGGTCGTGATTGGAGAGCTGGTTCATGGCAGTCTGCTGAGACTGGGTCATCACCCGGCTCATCTGCTGCTCCATGGTCTGGCGGAAATGCGCTCCGTCGCCCAGCAAGTCCCCGCGGAACTCATCGCTGTGCTTCTCCATGCCGGTCAGGAACCAGCTCACCGGCTCCATAAATCCGTCATAGTTCATGACACTGTCCCACTGGTCGCCCTGCAGCCAGTCATGCGGGTCGCCGTAGTGCTCCGCGATGATCAGCGCGTCCGGGTTGGCCTCCTTGACGGTGTCCCGGAACTCTCTCCAGAACGAGTGGTTAAACTCCGGAGAATGCCCCAGGTCCGCCGCCACGTCCAGACGCCAGCCGTCCGCGTTGTACGGCGGCTGCACCCATTTGGCGGCGATCTCGAGGATCTCCCTCTTCAGCTGCTCCGAGCCCTCGTAGTTGAGCTTCGGCAGGGTCTCGTGATCCCACCAGCCCTCGTAGCTGTCATTGTCCGGCCAGGCCTTGTGCTCCCGATCGCGGAAGAGGAAGTAATCATGATACTCGCTCCCCTCCGACAGGTAAGCGCCCGCCGGGTAGCCCGGCGCATTTTCGTAAATGTGCTCGCGGTCCATCCATTTGTGGAAGGAGCCGCAGTGGTTGAAGACGCCGTCCAGGATCACCCGGATCCCGAGCCCGTGCGCCTCCTTCACGAATTCCGCGAAATACTCGTTGCTTGCGGCCAGGTTCTGCGGATCCGTCACGCGCCGCATGTACTTCTCACTGTGATAATTGTGAGAGTCCGCGGGCGAGAGCTTCGCCTGCGCGTCCCGCACGATCACGCCGAGATGCGGGTCGATCGCGTCATAGTCCTGTCCGTCGTACTTGTGATTGGAAGGCGAGACAAAGAGCGGGTTAAAATAGATCGCGTCGATGCCCAGGCTCTTCAGGTAGCCCAGCTTCTTGTGCACGCCCGCCAGGTCGCCCCCGTAGAAATTATGCACGTCAAACTCCGCCGGCAGCTCATTCCAGCGGCGGATCTTGCGCACATGCCTCTTCAGGTAGCAGTATTCATCATTTTCCACGTCGTTGGTGGAATCCCCGTTGCAGAAGCGGTCCGGGAAGATCTGGTACATCACCGCGCCCCTGGCCCACTCCGGCACGTGGAAGCCGGCCTGCAGCTCGAAATCCGCGCTCTTGTGCGGGAAGGTCTGCAGACCCATCTTGTTGTAATAGAAGGAAACCTTGCCTGCCACGATCTCGTAGCGGAAGATCACCCTTCCCTCCGGCATCACAAATGTGCCTTCAAAATACTCAAACTCATTCTCCGTGCGCACGCTGCGCATGCGGAGCCGGCGCCTCTTGTCCTCATGGCGCACGATCACGTAGACCCGGTCCACCTGGCCCGCGCCGACACGAATCCGCACCGTCACGGTGTCCCCCGGATCGGGGTCAAACGGCTGTACAAACTGTTCCGTCACGTCCGTAAATACAGCCTCGTGATTAAAATTCTCCACAACCGAGTCCAGATAATACCGCACCCGGTCGGTGTAAGGGAGTGCATCCCAGTCAACTTCAAATCTCATCCGTCTGCTCCGGTTCTGCCGGACCCTGCTCTCCGAAGAGCGCCTCGAACTCCGCGCCCGTGATGCGCTCACGCTCCATCAGCAGCCGCGCCGATGCGTGCAGCACCTGGATGTTCTCAGAGATCAGAGCACGTGCAGTCTCATAGCAGTGATCCACGATCGCCTTCACTTCCTCATCGATCTTGGCTGCTACCTGCTCACTGTAACTTCTGGTATGTCCGATCTCCCGGCCGATGAAGACCTCATCGGCGGAGATATCATAATTGATCAGGCCGAGGTCCGCGGAGAACCCGTAACGGGTCACCATGTCTCTGGCCAGCTTGGTTGCATTTTTAATATCCTGCGAAGCGCCGGTCGTCACGTCTTCAAACACCAGCTCCTCCGCAACACGCCCGCCGAGATTGACGATGATCTCCTGCAGCATCCGTCCGCGGGTGTTGAACATCTCATCCCGCTCCGGCAGGGGCATCGTATAGCCGGCCGCGCCGACACCGGTAGGAATGATCGAGACCGTGTGCACCGGGCCGACGTCCGGCAGCACATGGAAGAGGATCGCGTGTCCGCTCTCATGGTAAGCCGTGATCCGGCGGTCCTTCTCGGAGACGACACGGCTCTTCTTCTCGGTGCCGATACCGACCTTGATCAGGGCCTTCGTCACATCCGCCATGCGGATGAAGCTTCGTCCCTCTCTCACGGCGCCCAGCGCCGCCTCGTTCATCAGGTTCTCCAGGTCCGCGCCGGAGAATCCGGCCGTCGTCTGAGCCACCTGCTTCAGGTCCACGTCATCGCCCAGCGGCTTGTTCTTGGAGTGCACCTCCAGGATCTCCTGGCGCCCGCCCACGTCCGGGTAGCCCACGGACACCCGGCGGTCGAACCGTCCGGGACGAAGGATCGCGGGATCCAGGATGTCCACACGGTTGGTCGCGGCCATCACGATGATGCCGCTGTTCGTGCCGAAGCCGTCCAACTCCACCAGCAGAGTGTTGAGCGTCTGCTCTCTCTCGTCGTGGCTTCCGCCCAGGCCCGTGCCTCTCTGGCGCGCCACCGCGTCGATCTCATCGATGAAGATGATGCAAGGGGCGTTGCGCTTGGCGTCCTCAAACAGGTCTCTCACACGAGACGCGCCCACGCCGACGAACATCTCCACGAAATCCGAGCCGGAGATTGTGAAGAAAGGCACACCCGCCTCGCCGGCGATCGCCTTCGCAAGCAGGGTCTTGCCGGTTCCGGGAGGTCCCACCAGGATCACGCCCTTGGGGATTCTCGCGCCGATGCGCACGTATTTCTGCGGATCCCGCAGGAAATCCACGATCTCCGCGAGGTCCTCCTTCTCCTCCTTGAGTCCTGCCACGCTCTCAAATGTAATCCCGAGCATCTTCGGATTGACCATCTGCGCCCGGTTCTTGCCGAAATTCATGGTATTGCGCGAGTTCGCGCCGCCGATTCCCCCCGTGAAGAAGGTCATCATCACAAAGATCAGCAGGACGCTCACCATCACCGGAAGCATGTAGGTGACAAACCACCCGGGCTTGAGCACATTGCCCACGCTGTACGGCAGATTCGCCTCCCGCACGATGCCCTCGATCTCAGTGACGTCCGTCACGTAGAACTGCCGGACCGTCTCATCCTTCAGGATGACCGTCACACGCCCGGTGGGCACCTCCACGTTCTGGCTGATCTCCACCGAGGCGATCTTCTGGTCCGCCAGATCCTTGCTGAAATCCTGATAGGTATAGACCTTGCTCCCCTTGTTCAGGATCGAGGATGATAAATACATGGCGATCAAGATGATCGCCAGAATAAAGATATAGAAGCCTGAACCGCTTCTTCGGTTATTATTCAAATCTCAGTTCCTCCGTCTGTCGGCCTGTGCCGATGATTCCCCCTGTAACCGGCGTCCCCGCGCCGGCGCGCCTCAGCCCTCCGGGTCCAGCTCTTCCACCACACCGATGAAAGGAAGGTTCCGGTACTTCTGCGCATAATCCAGGCCGTAGCCCACAACAAACTTGTCTGGGATCTCAAACCCGCAGTAATCCACCTTGACGCTCGTGACGCGCCGCTCCGGCTTATCCAGCAGCGTGCACAGCTTCAGGCTCTTCGGTGCTCTCGCACCGAGCAGGTTCATCAGATAGAACAGCGTATTGCCGGAATCGATGATGTCCTCGACGATCAGCACGTCTCTGTCCTGCACCGGCTCGTCCAGGTCCTTCACGATCCTGACGCGGCCCGTAGACTCCGTCCCCGAGCCGTAGCTGGAGACCGACATGGTATCGATGGTGACCGGGATCGTGATCCGCTTCGCAAGCTCGCACGTGAAGAACATGCTGCCCTTCAGGACGCAGATGAGATGAACACACTTGCCCGCGTAGTCTCTGCTGATCTGAGCGCCCAGCTCACACACCTTCTTCTCGATCTCATCTTCCGTGATCATCACACTAATCTTGTCCGCCATCGTCTCTTCCTCCGTCTTATGAATGTCACGGCGCCGGTCTCTCCACCCTTGCGGCCAGCACTTCCCGGGTCGTATCCGTCACCATGCAGGCCATGCTCGCCCTCTCGCCCACGATCCAGAGCACGTGGGAGCCGCAGGCAAGCACCGGCATCTTCTCTCGCTTCGCGCGCGGCACCTTCTGATCGATAAACCACCGGTTCAGGCTCTTCTTATGTCCCTCCCGGTCGCAGACCAGCCAGTCGCCTTCCTGCGCGCCTCTTAAAAAAATAGCATCGTCTATTGTAGCATAATCAAGCCACGTTTCACAAGGGATTTTCGGAAATGTATCCCCCTTTTCCAAGGTTTTGCGCTCCAGCACCAGGACCTGCCCGTCCGGCAGCTCATACCGCCCCGGGACCGTGACCGCCCTCGGAGCAGGCGCCTGCGCCTCCTCGCCCCGGCGTACCGCGATCTTCTCATAGGCCCGCTCCGCGTATCCTCCGCCGGGCAGGCTGACCTTCGCGCCGGTCCTTGCCCCGGCGAGCGAGCGCACTGCTTCCAGATGCACCGCGCCGACGTCGCGAAGCCCGCAGGTCTCTCCGATCATCCGCCGCAGCACCTCCACGGCCAACGCCGCAGGCAGCGCGGCAAGCTCCTGCGCATCCACGCACAGGGCTCCGTCCTCACGCACGGTCTTCTCCGCGAGGAAGCCCTCCGCCTCCGCGCCGAGATACTCCCAGACCTCCCGCAAGGCCTGCGCAGCCGCCGCGATATGCTCCGCAGACCGCTCATTGATCCGGGCTTCCAGCACCGGCATCACCTGGCCGCGGATCACATTTCTCGCATAGCAGCCTTCCTCGTTCGAGGCATCCTCTCGCCACGCGACGCCGCGGGCACGAAGCTCCTCGCAGATCTCCTCATGGCTGCAGGAAAGCAGGGGACGGATCACACGGATCCCCTCCGCGAGCTCCCGCACCGCGGGAATCCCGGCAAGCCCGGACAGACCCGTGCCGCGACAGAGCCTGTAGAGTACCGTTTCCGCGTTGTCATTCATATGATGAGCTGTCAAAATCCAGCAAATATTTCGTTCTACAGCAGTCTCCAGAAACGCGCGATACCGCACCTCCCGGCCGGCTTCCTCCAGACTCAGATGACGCGCCTCGGCCTCCCCGGCCACATCCGCGCGCACCACACGAAGCGGCACCCCGCGCTCCTCGCACAGCTGCCGCACCAATTCCTCGTCCGCATCCGCCTCCGCGCCGCGAAGCCCGTGATTCACATGCAACGCCTCCGGCGCCAGGCCATCCTCCGCCCCGATCTCGGCCGCGAGCACCAGCAGGCAGACCGAATCCGCGCCCCCGCTCACGCAGGCCAGCATCCGGTCGCCCGTCCTCACGCCCAGCTCACGCAGGGCCTCTCTCACACGTTCCTTCATCCTGATACACAAAAAGCGGCAGACTTCTCTGCCGCTCGCCCTTTCTGACAATCAATGTCCCTCGAAGATAATCTCATTCTCGTACACGAGGCCGAGCCGCTCTCTCGCGATCTCCTCGACGTACTTCTTCGTCTGCACATAAGACTTATAGTCATCAATCTCCCGGGACTCACCCTCCAGCTGCTCCTTGCGCTCGTTGAGCTCCGCGATCTGCGCCTCATACCGGTCACGCTCCGCCAGCTTCCTCTGCTTCTGATAAGAAACCACGCTGCAGAGCATCAGAACGATGACCGCGATGATCAACAACCCGGTTCTTTTCTTTTTTTCTCTTCTCACCGTTCTGGCCACGACTATCACCTCTGCGTCCTTCCGGCTTCAAACTTCGAGCCGGATAATTGAAATCTCTTCGTTCTACAACTGTATCACAGTATTTAACATTTTGCAATACTCTGACAACAATTTTTCGTCTGAACCTTTCCTCTCGCGGGCGTTTTCCTCCGCCTGGCGGACGCAAAAATGCCCGCAGTCTCCTGCGGGCATCGTCACCTGATTGTTTCAAAGGTACCGGAACAGCTCCTTCACCTCGTCCTTTTTCACGGTCTCGGCGACATCCAGAACCTCCACCTTCACGGATCGGTTGCCAAATGTGATCTCGATCACATCCCCCACTTTCACATTCGCGGAAGCCTTGGCCGGCTTGTCATTGATCGTAACTCTGCCTGCGTCACAGGCCTCGTTCGCCACTGTCCGTCTCTTGATAATCCTGGAAACTTTCAGATACTTATCTAATCGCATAAACTCAGTCGTTCACAGCAACCTTTAAAGCCTTGCCTGCTTTGAACTTCGGGTTCTTGGTCGCGGCAATCGGCATGGTCTCGCCGGTACGAGGGTTTCTTCCGTCTCTGGCAGCTCTCTCGGAAACCTCAAAGGTACCGAAACCAACCAGCTGAACCTTCTCACCCTTCTTCAGCTCTTCAGTAACAACATCAACAAATGCCTTCACGGCTGCCTCAGCATCCTTCTTGGTTAACTTAGTCTGCTCGGCGATCGCTGCAACAAGCTCAGTTTTGTTCATCTCTAAATCCTCCATCTTCATTATCTCTGGTGAAATCCTCTTCACCGAATGTACGATATTTTATCACTGCAAAGCACAGCACAAGTACATTTATACTCACTTACAATTCTTTTGTCAAGCCATTTTTCACTGAATCCAGCGAATACTCAGCCCTCTTGTTCAAATACCCGGAACTGTAATAACATTTTTAACAAAAAGCCTTGATTTTCAAGGCTTTTCGGGCTTTCCTTTTGTTAAATAATTCCCGAAGAGGGGCCCTTCCGCCCCTCTCCGAAACCTCATCTTCCGCCCCGGGGAACCACCCCCGGGGCGCCTTAGGTCAGACCGTCACAATCTTTCGGTCACGTCCTCGCAGGCCTCCTTCACGCCCGCGTCCGTGCTCAGCTCAATCTTGCGGTTCACCTTCGCGTCATACGTTCCGGCTCTCATAATCTCCGTGAAATCCACGCCGGTCGCCTCCGACATCGTGTCAAAGACCTGCTTCATCACGATCGGAAGGTTCCCCGAGATCTGAGACGTCCCGTTCGCGCCGTCGCCCGTGCCGTAGATATTGATCTTGTCGATCTGGGAGAGAGGCTTCGCGATCTCCGCGGCCATCTCAGGCATGATCTTGCTCATCATCTCGGCCATCGCGGCTCCGTTGTACTTCTTGTAAGCCTCCGCCTTCTTCTCCATCGCCTCGGCCTCCGCCAGGCCCTTCGCACGGATGCTCTCCGCCTCCGCGCGGCCCCTGGCCTCAATGCCCGCGGCCTCCGCGTCATATTTCGCCTTGATACCGGACGCCTCCTGCTCCGCCGCATACTTCGCGGCCTCTGCCTGGGCCTTCTGGGCCTCCGCAGCCTTCTCACGCTCATACTTCTCCGCTTCCGCCTGTCTCTGGCGCTGGATCAGCTCCGCTTCCGCCTTCTTCTCGGCACGATACTTCTCCGCATCGGCCTGCTTCTCAATCTGAGCCGTCAGCTCCTGCTGTTGGACCACAACCTCTCTCTGCTTCAGCTCCGCCTCGCGCTCCGCTCTCGCGATCTGCGCGTTCACGGTCGCCGTCTCGATCGTCCTCTGCTGCTCCTGCTTCTGGATCTCATACGCGGCATCCGCCTCCGCATTCGCAGTATCCGACTGTTTCTTCAGCTCCGCCTTCTTGATCGAAAGCGCGTTGTTCTTCTGTGCGATCTCGGTCTGTGCGGCCACACGCGCCTCATTTGCCGCGCGGTCCGCCTCCGCCTGGGCGATCGCCACGTCACGCTCGGCCTGCGCCTTCGCGATCGCGGCATCCTTCTTGATCCTTGAGGTATTGTCCATACCCAGATCACTGATCAGCCCCTTCTCATCCGTCACATTCTGGATGTTGCAGGAGAGGATCTCGATACCCAGCTTCTGCATGTCCTTCGACGCCTTCTCCATCACCTGGTCCGAGAACGAATCACGGTCCGTGTTGATGGTCTTGAGCGCCAGTGTACCGATAATCTCACGCATATTACCCTGCAGCGAATCCTGCAGGTCCATCGTGATCTGTTCCGGCTTCTTGTTCAGGAAGTTCTTCGCGGCCAGCTGGATCGCCTCCGGCGTCGCGCCGATTCTCACCTTCGCGACCGCGTCCACGTTCACATTGATAAAATCATTGGTCGGAACCGACTGCTCTGTCTTGATGTCCACGGTCATCTGCCCGAGATACAAGACGTCGACTCTCTCCAGGAACGGGAACTTCACGCCGGCGCGTCCGATCAGGATCCTCGGCGTCCTCCGGATACCCGAGATAATGTACGCCTTGTCCGGCGGCGCCTTCACATAACCCGCGGCAATCAGCCCGAGAAGCACGATCACGCCCGCTGCGATCAGATAATACTTTAACATAACATCCTTCCTTTCCGGGAACCTTAACGTCCCTGAAACAGCTCCCCCGCCGGAAGGTCTGCGGTATAAAAAAAGACCCTCACCGCGGCTTCGCTCTGCCACGATAAAAGTCTTGCAATCACACTTGATACGGATGCCCCAGGCATCGGTCTGACGGTTTCAAGATCACCGGTCACCCGGCGTTTCGCTACTCCCTTTTATCTTGTTGAGAGCAAGATATCATGCCCGGAATCCCCTGTCAATATCCCCGGAACCGATTTAAGAAAGTGTTTAGAATGTGCAGTCGCGCCCCTCCCCGGCCCGGAGAGGAGCGATGACTTTGCCCAGCCGGGCGTGACCGGTTTATTGTTATTTCGATCCGTGCATGGTATACTCGGATCGGAAAACTGGGATTTGCAGGTGAAATGAATGAATAAATGTGATTGGTGCAGCCTGTCCGAAGAGGACAGACGGTTTCAAGTGTACGACGGTGAATTCTGGTCGGTTTTCCTTTCGGATGAACAGGATTATATCGGCCGGTGCATATTGGTTTTGAAGCGTCACTGCGCTTCCCTCTCAGAGCTGGCAGGTGACGAATGGTCCGAGCTCCGCGATCTGATCTGCAG
>JAFPYK010000313.1 GCA_017412265.1 Lachnospiraceae bacterium | reverse complement strand
CGCTCATCCACCCGGTCTGGTAGCTGCCGTCCTCAAGGAAATACATCCAGGTCCCGTCACCGTCATAGAAGGTCCAGCCGGCCGGCTGGTCTTCCTCGGATTCCGTCTCCTTCTGCGCGATCGCCGGAGTCACCGCCGCCTCAACAGCAGCCGGATCCTGCGCCCCGGTCTCCGCCGCGTCCGCCGTCCGAAGATTCCTGCTGCGAAGAATCAGCCCTGCGGCAATCACGCCGCACAGGCACAGAGCAAGCACAAGGCAGCGGATGATGCGTGCACGCCTCTTCGCGCGAAGTGCCTGAATCCTTGCCCGGTTCTTCTCTCGGATCGTATTCATTCTCTCTCCTCCTCCGGCCGGGTTCCCCCGGCCTGCACTTCCTGTATGTCTGATCTCTTCATCCGGACGATAAGGCCGTCACGCAAGCTTCAGCCCTCTTCGTCCAGTTCCTCATACCGCGGCACACCGAAGCCGCGGATATATTTACCGTCCACCGGGATCACCCGGCGCCCCACGTCATTGATGCGGTTGCCCTCGATCGCCACGATCAGGTCCCCGTCACAGTACTCCACCACGCCGACGTGCCTGGAGAAATTGTCATTGTCGATCGCGCCCCGGTCCGACCAGCTGTAGACGATCAGGTCGCCCGGCTTCGGGATATAGGCATCGCTCTCGATCCACATATCACGGCCCTGCATCAGGACCACCATGCGCTCCACGCCGCACTCCCCCGGAATCACGGCGGCACAGTCGCTCGCCATCGAGCAGGCCGTCACAAATGCCGCGCACCACGAATCACGGTACGTCATCGTGTAATTGTACGGCATGGGATCCTGCGTATTGTACAGGTCGATGATGCACTTATGCGTCTCATCCATCCGCTTGGCGCCGATCCATGCCCGCGCCTGCGCGATCATCCTCTGCGCTGCCGCGCTGGTCTGAATCCGCCGGTTGGGATTCTTCCCGAAGGCCTCCTCCCAGTCGGCCTCATTGATCAGGCCGTTCTCGCCGTCCTTGTCAAAATTCTGGTGCAGGATCGCATCCTCGTCCTCCACGGGCTTCAGATACCGGATCTTGTGCTCCGTATCCAGGGTGCCGTCCTCACGCCGGTAGCGCCACGTCCGGTCTTCCTGCCAGACAAATCCGCCCTGCAGCGACCCGTCTGCCCGGAAAGCGTAGACCGAATGATCCACCCAGACCGTGCCGGTGCTCATCGCCCCGCTAGGCTTCAGATAATAGGTTCTGCCGCGAAGCTCCAGCCATCCGGTCTGCATCGCGCCTTCTTCGCCCAGATAGTACCACACTTCCTCCAGGCGCAGCCAGCCGCTGCACATCCGGCCGTTCACATCCATGTAGTACCAGTTCTCGTCCGTCTTGACCCATCCGGTCGCCATCCGGCCGCTCGCGCGAAGGAAATACTTCTTCTCGCCAAGCTCCAGCCACCCGGTCTGCATCACGCCTTCCGCGTCCAGATAATACCAGCCGCCGTCCGCAAGCACCCAGCCGGTCTTCATCCGGCCGTTCATGTCCAGATAGTACCAGCTGTCGTCCGTAAACACCCAGCCTGAGGCCATCTTGCCATTTGCCCGCAGGAAGTACCTCTTCCCGCCAAGCTCCAGCCACCCGGTCTGCATCACGCCTTCCGCGTCCAGATAATACCAGCTGCCGTCCACCGACACCCAGCCGGTCCGCATCCGGCCGCTTCGCGCCATGTAATACCAGCTGCCGTCCGCAGACACCCAGCCGGTCTTCATCCGGCCGCTCCCCGCGAAATAATACCGGGAGCCGTCAATCTCTTCCCAGCCGGTGGCCATCTGCCCGCCTTCGCGCAGATAGTACCACTGATCCTCGAGATACAGCCAACCCTCCGCAAATGAGCCGTCCTCATTCACATAATACCAGCCGTCCTCCCCGAGCACCCAGCCGGTCACAATCACCGGTTCAGTGGTCTCCTCGGTTGTCTCCTCGGTCGTCTCTTCGGTTGTCTCTTCGGTCGGATCCTCTGTCGTGTCCTCGGTCGAGTCCTCCGTCGGATCCTCTGTCGGGTCCTCTCCGGCCTCCGCTGCCCATTCTTCTGCTGATTCTTCCCCGGAATCCTTCCATCCGTTCACGGACGGATCTGCAGGCTGCCTCCGCTCGCGGCTCTCTGAATGAGTCGTCAGCACATCGGCCGCCCTCGCCCCCGCCGGGCCGGATCTTCCCGCCGCGAGGCTCAAACAGAAGAAAAGGACCAGGATGCCCAGGATTCTCTTTGTCATCCCTTTCATCATTGTCCCCTTCTTTTTCTTTCGATGAACCAATTATAACGCTCTGCCCTCCAAGAATCAATTGTAAGCTGCAGGTTCTATAGATCTTAACAATTTCATTTTCCCTGATGCACTCCTCCCCGCATGAATACAGAAAGCCCTCTGCACCCCGGCCGAAGCCGCTGCGCAGAGGGCAGGCACTCATTTCCGGATACTGCCGCGGTCCGCTCAGTCGATATCCTTCCTCTCAACAAACCAGCAGCTGAACAGCCAGGAAGCCGCGAACAAAACGGCCAGCCCAAGGCAGATCGCCCAGAAAGGAACCGTATCGAAGACCGCGATGACATTGCCGGCCTGGGAATCGCTGTTGTTCACGGCCAGCACAATCATAATGATGATCAGGAACATGCTCACATACCGTGTCTTCACCGTGCCGAATACATAATTGATCGGCAGGTTCACCGAGGGGAGCACCAGGCCGAGCGCGAAGCACTGAACAAACACCGGGATGACATTGATTGCCGCGCCGGTTCTAAGCGCCTGCACGACATTCACGAGCGTCGCCAGAAACGCGCCGGCGGAAACCATGATCATGGCAAACAGATATTTCGCAGATACGAGCTCCCTGCGGCTCACCGGGAGCGTCCCGGCAAAGCTGTTCCAGTTCTCCCTCTCCTCCAGCGCGATCATCGACGACGCCAGAGAGCCCGGAATTGCCGCGAGATAAGGCACATAGAACGCCGTCCCGGGCACAGCCACGCCTACCACGAAAAACACCAGCAGGAACACGAAAAAGCTTCGGAAAGCAGACATCGTCACATATATATCCTTCGTGATCAAACCCTTCATTGTTTCTTCATCTCCTTCGACATCATCACAAACAATTCCTCGATTCCGACCGGCTGCATGTGCATCCCCGCGGGCGCGGCCTCCCGCCGCACCACCGCGTGAGACCCGTACAGCCCATCCTCCCTGTGAAGCACCTTCTCCGCGGGGAGCGCCGCGATCTGCGCCGGCTCGCCCTGCACCACGACATATTCCTGCGCCAGAACATCCTTCTCCTCGCACAGCAGCAGCCGCCCCTCATGCAGAAATGCCACGTAGTCGCAGATCTTCTCCAGGTCCGACACGATGTGCGAAGAGATCAGCACCGAGTGATTCTCCTCCCGGGTAAACTCCAGGAGCATGTCATTGATCTCCTCCCTGGCCACAGGATCCAGCCCGTTCGTCGCCTCATCCAGCACCAGCAGCCTCGGATGATGTGAAAATGCGACGGCCAGCCCGACCTTCATCTTCGTGCCATTTGACATCTCATGAAACTTCTTGTCCGAAGGAATCCGGAGCAGCTCCACACAGTGGCGGAACATCGCCTCATCCCAGTTCCGGTAGATTCCCTTCATGACCTTCTCAATCTGTCCCAGCTTCAGGCTGGAAGGCAGGCCCACCGTATCCAGCACGACGCCGATCTCCTCGCGCAGATCAGCCCATCTCGCCCGGTCACGCTCCCCCAGAAGCGAGATCTCGCCTCCGTCCGGCCGGGTCAGCCCCAGCAGCAGCCGGATCGTCGTCGACTTGCCGGCCCCGTTCTGCCCGACCAGTCCGACGATGCAGCCCTCCGGCACCTCAAAAGTAATATCCTCCAGCTCAAATCCCGTATATCTCTTCGTCAGATTCTTAAACTCGATCGCGTTCATCATCATCCACCTCATTCCACGCTTCATGCAGCATCTGCACCAGCTCCTCTTCCTTCAGCTGCGGCGGCCCCGCCAGGCGCACCGCCTCTCGCAGGGCGTCCCGGACCTCAGTCAAAGCCTTCTCGCGGATCAGATCCGTATTCCGCCCGGCCACAAAACAGCCCTTTCCCGGAACCGTATACAGGAAGCCTTCCTTCTCCAGCTCCTCATAGGCCCGTTTTGTCGTAATCACACTGATCTTCAGATCCTTCGCCAGGCTCCGGATCGAAGGAAGCGGATCATCCGCCGCGAGCGCCCCGCTCACGATCTGGTCCCGGATCTGCCGGCAGATCTGATCGTAGATCGGTGTCCCGCTGTGATTTTCAATCCATAGATACATAAGCGCGCTCCATTCTTCATGCTCAACTGTATATACCGAGTATATACAGTATGTACACACATGTCAATACCCTTTTCGAAAGTTTTAAAAAAACCGGTTTGCAGGGGCAGGCCCGGGGGCTATACATCCCCCAGCCACTTCCTCTCTTTCCCCCCACAGCAAGAAAGCCCTGCAGGACTCTCGTCCTGCAGGGCTTCCCCTTACATATCTCACGGCTTCCACCTGCCGTGCTCATCCACATAATACTTGCCGCCGTCGACCCATTCCGAAACCGCCATGCGCCCGTCGGCCTTCAGGTAATACTCGCCTACCCACTCCGAGGCAGCCATCTTACCGCTCTTCTTCAGGTAATACCAGTCAGACCCGATCTCAATCCACCCGGTCTGCATATATCCCTTCGCGTCAAAATGATACCAGGCTCCGTCAATCTTCTTCCAGCAATCCTTCGGATAAGAGCCGTTCCCGTACCGGTACCACCAGCCGTCGGACGTCTGGACCCAGCCCTCGGTATACTTCGTCTTGCCCGGCACCCACAGGCCGTTCTCATCCACGTAGTACCAGTCATTGTCGACCCACTCCGAGACCGCCATCGCCCCGTTCGCCTTCACATAATAGTTCCCGATCCAGCGAGACACCGCCATCGCACCGCTCGAACTCAGATAATACCAGTTTCCGTCCGCCTTGATCCAGCCGGTCTGCATATATCCGCTCGCGTCAAAATGATACCACGCGCCGTGATCCTTGATCCATGCATTCTTCACATAAGAGCCGTCCTCGCGCTGATACCACCAGCGAGACCCGCTCTGCTTCCAGCCGGCCGCATCCGTCACCACCCACTGCGCCTTGAGCTCGTGGTTGGTCCAGTCCTCCGGGATCGTATCCCCGGGCAGGTACAGGACCATCTCATCCTCATCCAGCCATCCGCGGAAGGTATATCCGGTTCTCGAAGGCACCTCATCCGTGATCTTCGAGCCGGTCCCCGGCACAAAATCCTGCTCCTCCGGGCCGCCGCTGCCGCCGTTCACCTCAAAGCTCAGCCGGTACGAGTCACTCACGGACACCCGCGGTGACGCGATGTACCAGATATAAGCCGCATTGCTCACCGACACCTTATAAGAATCCGTCAGAAGAATCCTCGCCTTCGGCCTCGCCTGCGACGGATCGCAGCAATAGAACTCATCATTGACCGCGTCATAATCCGTCAGAAGCACCGCGTGCACACCGCTCCGGTAGAGAACCACGCCCTCCGGATGAATCTGCAGCAGCTCGATCAGCTCCTGCTTACGCTTGTCATTGGAAGACAGGCCCGTGTGCCGCACCTGGATCACACCCCCGGACGTCGTATAGTCAAATGACCACTGCAGGCCTCCGCTCGGCCATGCCACCGATTCGATCGCGTCCTCCGTGATCTCCGCCCAGTCCGAATCCCCCCGCAGCAGCGCATACCGCCGCATCAGCATCACGGCCGAAGCCAGCGTACAGCGCCCGCTCGCGCTCTGGTTGACCCAGACCGAATCATCATTAATGTCCGCAAATGTCGCCGCCTGCACCTCAGCGCTTCCCGCCGGCAGGACAAACATACAGACAAGCATCAGGCAGAGCAGACTTCCCAGAATCCTCCGATTCATTTTCTGCATCCAATCACTCCTCAGATCTTAAAATACTTGGTGATCGTTTTCTCCGCGCCGAGCACCAGTACCGTCGTCCCGGCCTCAAACGTCGTCTCCGGCTTAATCAGCGTATTCAGAATCCCGTTCTTTCTCACGCCCAGGATATTGATGCCGTACTGCTGCCGGACGTTGATCTGCAGCACATTCCTGCCGACCCACTCGTTCGGAACACTCACCTCGAAGATCGAGTGCTCCCCGCCCAGGTCGATGTAGTCAAACACATGGTCCGACGTGCACCGGATGCAGGTCCAGGCCGCCAGCTGCTTCTCCGGGTAGACCACCTCGTCCGCGCCGTTGCGCAGCAGGAACTTCTCCTGGATATCCGAAGACGCGCGGGAAACCACATGCCGCGCCCCCAGGTCCTTCAGCAGCGAAGCCGTCTCCAGCGACGTCTGGAAATCATCCGTGATGGTCACAATCACCGCGTCAAAATCCGACACGCCCAGCTGCGAGAGAAACTCCACATTCGTGGAGTCGCCGATCTGCGCGCTGTCCACATAAGAGAGCACCGCGTTGACACTCTCCTCATCTATATCCACAGCCATCACCTGGGTATTGAGCTCATTTAACTTGCGAATCAGATGTCTGCCGAAATGGCCGACGCCAATCACCAAAATAGATTTCATACTTTCTCCTTATCCTTACGGGCACCGCCCGGATTATCCCACCGTAATCTTCTCCACAGGATACTTCGACAGGCTGCTCTGCTGCGAGCTGACCGTCGCGTAGATCAGTGTCAGGCCGCCCACTCTTCCCATATACATCAGCACCACGATAATCAGCCGGCTCACCGTGCCCAGCGAAGGCGTGATCCCGAGCGTCACACCGACCGTGCCCACCGCCGAAGCCGTCTCATACAGGCAGGTCAGAAGAGGTATGCCCTCAATCCGGCTGATCAGGCAGCCGCCCGTCACAAAAAGCACCACATACATCGTCGCGATCGTCGCGGCGTTGCGCACCGTCTCCTTCTCGATCCGGCGCCCGAAAAACTGCGTATCCTCGCGCCGGCGAAACACCGACCGCATATTCGATAAAAGCACTGCCAGCGTCGTCGTCTTCATGCCGCCGGCCGTCGACCCCGGCGAGCCTCCCACGAGCATCAGCACGATCATCACCGCCATGCCCGCCTGGCTCATCAGCGTCAGGTCCGCGGTATTAAATCCCGCGGTTCTGGCCGTCATCGACTGGAACCACGCCATCAGCAGGCGCGAGCCCACGCTCCCCTCACGGTACTCCAGCAGGAAGAAAAGAATCGTCGGAATCGTCAGGAGAAGCGCCGAAGTCACCAGCACCACCTTCGTCTGCATCCGGTATCTCTTAAACCGCAGCCGGTTCGTCCGCACGTCCTCCCAGACCATGAAGCCGATACCGCCGATGATAACCAGCGCGCTCACCACCAGGACCACCAGCGGATTGCCCGCGTAAGACGTCAGCGAAGAATACTTCTCCCGCGCGCCCATCAGGTCAAATCCCGCGTTGCAGAACGCAGAGATCGAATGGAACATCGCGTACCAGACTCCCTTCGGGAAGCCGAAATCCCGGATAAACACCGGAAGCAGCAGCACCATGCCGCCCAGCTCAAACGCCGCCGTCATCCTCAGGATAAAGCCCGTCAGCTTCACGATTCCGCCCACCTTCGGCGCCGAAATCGCCTCCTGCATCGTGCTCCTCTCCCGCAGCCCGATCCTCTTGCCCGACACCAGCGAGATGGCCAGAGCCATCGTCACGACACCCAGGCCTCCGATCTGGATCAGCAGCAGAATCACTGCCTGGCCGAACCCGCTCCAGTACGTCGCAGTATCCTGCACGATCAGCCCCGTCACACACGAAGCCGACGTCGCCGTAAAGAGCGCCTCCATAAAAGTCGCGCCGCCCGGCCCCCTCTTCGCAAACGGAAGCAGCAGCAACAGAGTTCCCGTCATAATCATGACAATGAAACTCAAAATGATGACCTGTGCAGATGTCAATTTCCACTTCTTCGGTCCCATGCGCACTCCTCCTCCGGGCATTATTCCGTATTATTTTACCACAAAACACTGTCAAAGCAAAGAGCAGAATCAAAAACCCGTCCATTTCCCCCCTCCTTGCCCCTCGCATCAATTGACACTCCTTACCCGCTGGGCTATAATAGTATAGTACGATTTTATGCTCAGAAATG
>JAFPYK010000312.1 GCA_017412265.1 Lachnospiraceae bacterium | reverse complement strand
TAAGCCTTCCTCCTTTCCTTTGCAATTGCATCTTATCAGATGCCAAATGTACTGGCAATCCTTTGGAAACAACATGCACTGAAAACGGGCACAACATGCATCAGATACATGTTGCGCCCGCTCATTTCCAGGTCACACAGTATAATTCCCTTCTCCCAGCAGATACGGAAGAAATACCGGAATCTGCTTCTCCCAGGAGGCTTCGTTATGCGCGCCCCCGGGAACCGTTCGCGCGGCAATCTGCGCGCCCGAGCGGCTCAGCTCCGCGGCGGCGGTGAACATCTCCGCGAAGACCTCCTGCCCCTCGGCCGGGACCTCTGCCGTACCCATGTCCATGTAGACTCTCGTCGTTGTCTGCACCGGTGTGCGAAGCAGTTCGTGCAGCTTCTCTCCCCCTGCCCAGAAGCATGCGGAAAGTGCAGCCGCGCGGGAATACACCCGGTTATAGGCGGTGACCGCGTAGAGGCTCATCAGGCCGCCCATCGAGCTGCCTGCGATCATCGTATGCTCCCGGTCGGGCATCGTCCGGTACGTCCGGTCGATATACTCCTTTAACGGCCCGCTCATCCAGTCCATGGTCACCTTGCCCAGGCCCTCCAGGTGGCCGAGCTCCGGTATCATATCCAGATCCCAGGGCGAATACTCATTCATCCGGCGCTCGCCTTCTGTATTGCATTCGATCGCGGCGACGATCAGCGGCAGCTCCGTACGGGCCAGATATTCTTTCATTCCCCAGCTCTTCCCGTACGTGGCGTGCGCGTCGTAAAACACATTGTGCCCGTCAAACATGTAAAGCACCGGGTATCTGCGGTCCGAGCGCCGGTAATCCCGCGGCAGATACACGTACAGCCGCCTCGGATTCCGGGTCGGAAGTGCCGGGATCTGCACCCTCTTGATACGAATCATCTGTCACCAGCTCCCTTCCGGCACGCGGTCTCAGCCTTCCTCTCCGCTCTTGAACCGCTGCATCATCTCGTTGGTGAGGCTCAGGTTGTTCGGCTGCAGGACGATCTCCTCCCTGGGGATCCACTCCGCGTACTTAAGCTCATTCCGGTCCACACGGATCTCGGCGTCACCCTCCGCCTCGCAGTAGAAGCCCATCAGGATATCCTGGGCCATCCCCCACGGCTGTGATTTGTAATAGCGGATATTCTTCACCTTGACGCCGGTCTCCTCCATGACTTCCCTCTCCACGGTCTGCTCGAGGGTCTCGCCGATCTCCGTAAATCCCGCCACCAGCGCGTTGTGCGCAAACCCCTTGCGGTATCTCGTGATCAGCAGGCAGTCGCCCTTGATCACGCCGACGATCACCGCCGGATTGATCCGCGGGTATATCACCTGGCCGCACTGCGGGCAGCGAAGCGCTCTCTCCTTCTCGTGAAGCACAAGGGGGCTGCCGCACCTGCCGCACAGCCGGTTGTCTCTGTACCATTTCCACAGATGCCAGGCCGTAAATGCCGCGTAGATCCCGGTTCCGCTTCCGCCGCAGTCTCTCATCTCCCGGAGCGAATAATACCGGAAGCTCTCCGGCAGCGGATCCGTATCCGTCACCAGGAAATACCTTCTCTCGTCCACCGCGAACAGATAGACCGCCTCCCGGCCCCGCGCCTGCGCACCCGTTGGGAATCGGATCACGCCCTCTTCCAGCTGAACGAGCAGCCGTCCTCCCTCATCGAAGACAAGCGCGCAGTCCTCCTCACGCATCTCATAAGGCCCGTAGCTGTTGTTGAGCCGGGAAGGATAGATATCTTGAATCATGCTTTTCTCCTAAAATACCCAGTTTCCGTGCCGGAACACCGGGATCACCGTTCCGTCCTCACAGATACCGTCGATCGACATCTCCTTCGTGCCGAACATGAAGTCCTCATGCTCCATCGAATCGTTGGCTCCGTGCGCGGCGAGCTCTTCATCGCTCATATCCACGCCGCCCTTTAAGTTCTCCGGATAAGGCCTTCCCAGCGCCAGATGGCAGGCCGCGTTCTCATCGTACAGCGTATTGTAGAACAGGATGCCGGACTGCGAGATCGGTGAGTCATAAGGTACCAGTGCGACCTCGCCCAGATATGAAGAACCCTCGTCGAACTCGATCAGCTTCTGCAGGGTCTCTCTCCCCTCGCGCGCGTCGTACTCGACGACCTTGCCGTTCTCAAACCTCATCCAGAAATCCTTGATCAGCTTGCCCTGGTAATTCAGCGGCTTGGAAGCATAGACGATCCCGTTGGTGCCCGTCTTCAGAGGCATGCAGAAGACCTCCTCCGTCGGCATATTCGGGTCAAAATACACTCCCTTCGGCGTCGTGCAGCCGCCGCCGACCCAGATGTGGTCCTTCACCAGCTCCACCGTGATATCGGTGCCCAACTCGCTGGTGAAATGAAGCTTCGTGAAGCAATACTCGTTCATCTTATCCGCATGCGCGATCATCTCCGCGTCATGCCGGTTCCACTCCTCGATCGGGTCATTGTCCTCCGCCACTCTCGTCACCGCAAAGATCGCGTCCCCGAGCTTCTCAAACGCTTCCTCGTCGCCAAGCTCCGGGAAAACCACCTTCGCCCACCCCACGGAAGGGACGCCGATGACGGTCCACTGGCCCACATTGTTCATGGTATAAGGCATCAGGTCCGCCATCTTCGTGTAATACGCAACATTGGCTGCATGCATCTTCTCTCCGTCGACGTCGGCCATGGCGCCGGGCTTGTCGGAAGCGACCGAGATATTGCAGGCCCCGCCGTCATGCTGATTCTTGGTCTTGTCGTATCTCCACTGCGGAATCTCCGAGAGCACCTCGGTTGTCTCGTATTCATAGCCCATCCTGGTGATCTCGGTATCGCGCCACTCGACGCCCACATAACGCGCGCCGGCCTCATAGGCGTACTTCACGACCTTTCTCACAAAAGCAGCATCCTGCACGTTGGCGTTGATG